>NZ_JAALEC010000659.1:0-3321 GCF_014145205.1 Dietzia sp. DQ11-44 | reverse complement strand
ATCTCCGGCACCGGCTCGGGTGCGCCTTCCGGGAGGAACGCGGAGAGGAACCGGTCGCGGGCCTGGGGACCGAACTCCAGCCGGTCGAACAGGGCGTTGACGTCCGCCCGTTCGGGCAGGCGCCTCGTGAGTTCATCGATCTGGACGCCGAGGTCGAGGTCCCGGGTGAGTTCGGTGATACGGCGGTTGAGCTGCACCTGCGGGAGGTGCTCGCGGAAGCTCTCCCCCACCTTGCCCTTGACCTCGTCCGCGTGCGCGATCAGTTCCGACAGGCTGCCGTACTGGACGATCCACTTCGCCGCCGTCTTGTCGCCAACCTTGGGCACACCGGGGAGGTTGTCGGAGGTGTCGCCCCGCAGCGCGGCGACGTCCGGGTACTGAGCGGGGGTCACCCCGTATTTGGCCTCCACCGCCTCGGGGGTGAAGCGGGCGAGCTCCGAGACTCCCTTGACCGGGTAGAGGACGGTCACCGCGTCGGAGACCAGCTGCAGCGCGTCGCGGTCCCCCGTGCAGATGAGTGTGTCGGCCCCTGCCGCCTGGGTGGCCAGGGTCGCGATGATGTCGTCGGCCTCGTGGCCCTCCAGGGACAGGGTGCGGACCCCGAGTGCCACCAGCGCCTCCTGGATCAGCTCGACCTGTCCCTTGAACTCCTCGGGGGCAGCCGAGCGCGTCGACTTGTACTCCGGGTACTCGGCCGTCCGGTGCAGGGTCGCCCGGGAGACGTCGAACGCCACCGCCAGGTGGGTGGGCTCCTCGGTGGTGACCAGGTTGGCGACCATCGACAGGAATCCGTAGACCGCGTTGGTGTGCTGCCCGGAGGCCGTGGAGAAGTTCTCCGCGGGAAGCGCGTAGAACGCGCGGAAGGCCAGCGAGTGCCCGTCGAGGAGCAACAGACGGGTGGGCCCGTGTGCCTCGGCGGCGTCGGTGGACGCGGTGGTGGCGGCGGAACTGGCTTCGGCGGTCTGGCTCGTGGTGCTCACACGGCCACTCTAGGGCGGGCGTCGGACAGCCGCTCACCGGTCGTCGGTTAGACTTTCCGACCAGCGGGTCGCCGCGTTCGCCCCCGTAGCCCAATTGGCAGAGGCAACGGATTCAAAACCCGTCCAGTGTCGGTTCGAGTCCGACCGGGGGCACTTCCACGCCGCGCAGTCACCACATCTCCACGCAGATAGCGGCTTCACCGCCGGAGGAGCCCCTTCCGGATCGGCCTTGAGGTCACCCTGCTGTCGACCGGCGTCGACTTCCCTCTTCGATAGTCAACTCGGCCCGTGCCGCACTCCGGGCGCACCCGAGACCTCTCCTTTCCCGTCGATTGCAGGAACCAGAAGCCCGTGCATATACTTGCTTGCTGCAAGCAATTTAATCGAGACCGGGGAGGTCAGGGTGGCGATTGACGCCGAACAGGGAGGCAAGCTCGTCATGGACCTGTCCCGCGTGGTCAAACTGCTACGCGCGGTCAATGTCTCGGTCCCGCGGTTCCACGAGTCCCTGGAGCAGTCCGCCCACCCCTTGCTGTTCGCCATCCATGACGAACCCGCCCGAGTCACGAACCTGGCAGACCGTCTCCACACCGATATCTCGGTGGTGAGCCGTCAGGTCCGCCACCTCGAGACCCTCGGTCTGGTCGCCAAGGTCCCCGACCCGGATGACGGGCGCGCGAGCGTCGTCACCCTCACGTCCGAGGGAAGCGACCTCGTCACCCGCGTGTTCGCCGGACGGGGCCAGTGGATGGCCGACGTCCTGGCCGACTGGACCCCCGAACAGGCGGCCTCACTCGACGAGGGACTGGCACGCCTCGCGGAGTCACTGCGCACCGAACTCGACGCCCTCACGTCCGCCAAGGAGAACTGATGACCGACCGCTCGCCCGTCACGACCCAGGCCGGTGAGGACGGCGAGTTCTCTCATCGTCAGATCCTGGTGATCCTCGCCGGCCTCATGTCGGCGATGTTCCTCGCGAGCCTGGACCAGACCATCGTGTCGACCGCCATCCGGACCATCGCCGACGATCTGCAGGGCCTGGACGCGCAGGCGTGGGTGACCACCGCGTACCTCATGACCTCGACCATCTCGACGCCGCTGTACGGCAAGCTCTCGGACATCTACGGGCGCAAACCGTTCTTCGTCATCGGCATCGTGATCTTCGTGTTCGGCTCCCTGCTGTGCACGCTCGCCGACTCGATGTACACGCTCGCGCTGTACCGCGGGATCCAGGGACTGGGCGCCGGCGCCCTGATGTCGCTCTCCCTGGCGATCATCGGCGACATCATCCCGCCGCGCGACCGTGCCAAGTACCAGGGCTACATGCTCGCGGTGTTCGCCTCGTCCTCGGTCATCGGTCCGGTGGTCGGCGGCTTCTTCGCCGGCGTGGAGACGATCTTCGGCATCGACGGCTGGCGCTGGATCTTCCTCATGAACGTCCCCATCGGCGCTCTCGCGCTGACGATGGTGCTGCTCACCCTCAACGTCAAGAACGTCCGCGTGGACCACCGGGTGGACTGGGCGGGCGCGGCCGCGATCGTCGTCGGGCTGGTGCCGCTCCTGCTGGTGGCCGAACAGGGCAACACCTGGGGCTGGGGCTCACCGGCCGCACTGGCCTGCTACGTCGTGGGCCTGGGCGGGATCGGCCTGTTCCTCATCGTCGAGGCCCGGGCCGGCGACCAGGCTCTCATCCCCCTGCGGCTGTTCCGCGACCGCACCTTCTCGATCGTCACCGCCGGCGGGGTGATCGTGGGAATGGCCATGTTCGGCGGGATGATGACCCTGCCTCTGTACATGCAGATCGTGCACGGCGCCGATCCCATGGAATCCGGCCTCATGATGCTGCCGCTGGTGGCGGGCATGATGGGCGCCTCGATCGTGTCGGGCCAGCTCATCTCCAGGACCGGCCGGGTACGCGAGTTCCCGATCCTCGGCACCGCCATCTCGGCCGTCGGGCTGTTCCTGCTGTGGACCATCGACGCCGACACTTCGCTGACCCTGGTCATGGCCTACATGCTGGTGCTGGGAATCGGCCTGGGCAACTGCATGCAGCCGCTGACACTGATCGTGCAGAACGCCGTGAGTCCGCGCGAGATCGGCGTGGCCACCGCGTCCGCGACCTTCTTCCGCCAGCTCGGCGGCACCGCCGGGGTGGCCGTGTTCCTGTCGATCCTCTTCAGCCGGGTCGGGGGTTCCATCACCAGCGAGCTGGAGCTGGCGGGCGCAGACGGCAGCCTCGCCCGCGGTGTGCAGGAGGGCCTGGCCGACCCGGTGCTGCGCGCCGACCCGGAGGCTCTCGGGATCGTGCAGGCCCTCGCCGACCCGGCATCGGGCGCGGGCG
>NZ_JAALEC010000658.1:0-2677 GCF_014145205.1 Dietzia sp. DQ11-44 | reverse complement strand
ACGCCCGCCCCCGGCACGCCGCGACCCCCGCCATCCGGGGATGGGCGGGGGTCGGGGAACGCTCACTCGCGGCGGCCCGGAGGGCTGCCGCGGGCGGATCACATCGCGTCGAGGATCTCCTTGGCGAGCGCCGCGGTCGCGGACGGCGTCTTGCCGACCTTGACACCGGCGGCCTCGAGGGCGTCCTGCTTGGCCTGCGCGGTACCCGCGGAGCCCGACACGATGGCGCCGGCGTGGCCCATGGTCTTGCCCTCGGGAGCCGTGAAGCCCGCCACGTAGCCGACGACCGGCTTGGTGACGTTGGCCTTGATGTAGTCGGCCGCGCGCTCCTCGGCGTCGCCGCCGATCTCGCCGATCATCACGATGACCTTGGTCTCCGGGTCGTTCTCGAAGGCCTCGATGCAGTCGATGTGCGTGGTGCCGATGATCGGGTCGCCGCCGATACCGATGGCGGTCGAGAAGCCGTAGTCGGCCAGCTCGTACATCATCTGGTAGGTCAGGGTGCCCGACTTGGACACGAGTCCGATCGGGCCCTTGCCGGCGATGTTGGCCGGCGTGATGCCGACCAGCGACTCGCCCGGCGTGATGATGCCCGGGCAGTTGGGGCCGATGATGCGGGTCTTGTTGCCCTTGGACACGTTGTAATTCCACGCGTCGGCGGTGTCCAGGACCGGGGCGCCCTCGGTGATGACCACGGCCAGCGGGATCTCCGCGTCGATGGCCTCGATGATGGCGTCCTTGGTGAACGGCGGCGGGACGAAGAGGATCGTCACGTCGGCACCGGTGGCCTCCATGGCCTCGGAGACGCTGCCGAACACGGGGAGCTCGACGTCGTTGCCGTCGGCGTCCTTGTGGGCCACGGTGGTGCCGGCCTTGCGGGCGTTGACGCCACCGACGACCTGGGTCCCGGCCGCGAGCATGCGGGCGGTGTGCTTGGTGCCCTCGCCGCCGGTGATGCCCTGGACGATGACCTTGCTGCCTGAGTTGAGGAAGATCGACATATCTGGTTGTTCCTACTCTTCCTACTTGGAGGCCAGCTCGGCGGCCTTGTCGGCGCCGGAGTCCATGTTGTCGGCCAGGGTCACGAGCGGGTGATTGGCGTCGGCGAGGATCTTGCGACCCTCCTCGACGTTGTTGCCGTCCAGGCGGACGACCAGCGGCTTGTTGGCCTCGTCGCCCAGCATCTCCAGGGCCTTGACGATGCCGTTGGCCACCGCGTCACAGGCGGTGATGCCGCCGAACACGTTGACGAAGACGCTCTTGACCTGCTCGTCGCCGAGGATCACGTCGAGCCCGTTGGCCATGACCTCGGCCGAGGCGCCGCCGCCGATGTCGAGGAAGTTGGCGGGCTTGACGCCCCCGTGGTTCTCGCCGGCGTAGGCGACGACGTCGAGCGTGGACATGACCAGCCCGGCGCCGTTGCCGATGATGCCGACCTGACCGTCGAGCTTGACGTAGTTGAGGTCGTTCTCCGCGGCCTTCTGCTCGAGGGGATCCGTGGTGCCGGCGTCGGCGAAGTCCGCGAACATCTCCTTGTGACGGAACTCGGCGTTCTCGTCCAGGGTGACCTTGCCGTCCAGCGCGAGGATCTCGTCGTTCGGGGTGCGGACGAGCGGGTTGACCTCGACGAGGGTGGCGTCCTCGTTGACGAACACCTCGTACAGCTTGGCGATGGTCACGGCGGCCGCGTCCAGCACCTCCTCGGGGAGGTGGCCGGCGGCCGCGATCTCGCGCGCCTTGGCCACGTCGACACCGACCGTGGGGTCGATGTTGATCCGCGCGAGGCGGTCCGGGGACTCCTCGGCGACCTGCTCGATCTCCACGCCGCCCTCGACCGAACACATGGCGAGGTAGTTGCGGTTGGAACGATCGAGGACGAAGGAGATGTAGTACTCCTCCGCGATGTCGCTGGCCTCGGCCACGAGGAGCTTCTTGACGATGTGGCCCTTGATGTCCAGGCCAAGGATGTCCTCGGCCCGCGCGCGCGCTTCGGTGGCGTCCTCCGCCAGCTTCACGCCGCCGGCCTTGCCACGGCCCCCGACCTTGACCTGCGCCTTGACGACGACAGGCTTGCCGATCTCGGCCGCGACCTTCTCGGCCTCCTCCGCGGTATCCGCGACGCGCCCCGGGGTGGTGGGGACGTCATGCTTCGCGAAAAGAGCCTTTGCCTGGTATTCAAAGAGATCCATCAGCTCACCATCTTGACGTGGGTAGATTCGCCCGGCCCTGTTGAAAGCCGAGTCAACCCTCATCCTAAGCGGCCAGTGTGTCGCCCGTCGCACCCTGGGGGTAGACGTGTGTGTCGGGTCACAGATCACCGGGTGCGCGACGCCCCTCACGCCACCACTCGCGACACGGCACTCAACTCCAAGCCCCTCAATCACTGGAGTCACACCGGTGTGATCCACCCCTCCCCATCGGGCGGCCCGTTACCTTGCGGCACCGTTGCCGATCCGTTACTTTGGGGGACGTCTTGATCACGGAAAGATCACAGCACGACCTCAGAGGGGAAACGCCACCGGTGAAGAACGAGTCGCAGCACGTACCACCAGCGACTCCTGTCGTCGTACCCGCCTCCGGAGCACACGGCGGAGGACGTCACCGTCTCCCCGCTCCCCCGCACGCCCTGCGCGGCCGCGCGGCCGTCCTGGCCGTCGCCGCCGGCGCCGCGGTGTCG
>NZ_JAALEC010000657.1:0-4095 GCF_014145205.1 Dietzia sp. DQ11-44 | reverse complement strand
TGGTGGCGGGCGCCGTCGCCGGTTACCGGCTCAGCGCCACCCCCACCATCTCCGGCGAGGTGATCGGCGTGACCGTCGTCGACGACGAACGGACCGACGTGGTGATGACCGTCACCCGGGACGATCCCGGGACCGCCGCCTACTGCATCGTTCGCGCGCAGGACCAGACCAAGGGCGAGGTCGGCCGCCGGGAGGTGTACGTGCCGCCGTCCGAGAACACCGCGATCCAGGTCGACATGTCCATCGCCACCTCGGCCCGCGCGTTCGTGGCCGACGTCTACGGCTGCGGCGACGACGTCCCCGATTACCTGCGCAGGTAGGGGTTCTCGGGCCCCGAACCAGGTCACCGCTGTGTTAGCATCGTCCCATCAGCACGGCTCCTTTCGCGGGGCCGTGTTTTTCGTACAGCAGCACACACACGAACAGATTGGAGTGCGCTCTCATGGCGAACGACACCCAGGGCTACTGGTTGACCCAGGATTCGTACGACCGCCTCATGGCCGAGAAGGAGGCGCTGATCGCCAACCGTCCGGTCATCGCCGCCGAGATCAACGAGCGGCGCGAGGAGGGCGACCTCAAGGAGAACGCCGGGTACCACGCCGCGCGTGAGCAGCAGGGCCAGGAGGAGGCGCGCATCCGTCAGCTCGACGACCTGCTGGCCACCGCCCAGGTCGGCGAGACGCCCACCGAGACCGGCGTCGCCCTGGTGGGCTCCGTGGTCCGCGCCTACTACAACGGCGACGAGGACACCAAGGAGACCTTCCTGGTGGGCACCCGCGGTGAGGGCTCCGGCAAGGACGACCTCGAGATCTACTCCCCCGACTCCCCCCTGGGCCGCGCGATCCTGGGCGCCAAGGTCGGCGAGAGCCGCGAGTACACCACCCCGAACGGCAAGTCCGTCTCGGTGACGATCGTGACCGCGGAGCCGTACCAGAGCTGACCGGCCACGACGGGCCCGGTGGTAGGTTCTTCACGACTATCGGGCCCGGTTCGACCAGCCCGATCCCGCGCCGGCGTTTCCAGGAGTCCCACGTGACAGACGGTTCCCACGACAGGCCATTCGGCCCGGCACCGAAGATCGAATCGGCGGCCGAGCAGGTCCTGGGACCGGCGCTGCGTACAGGGCAGTCACCGTTCGACGACGAGCTCTACACCTGGACCCCCGAGGTCGCGGAGGAGCTCATCCGCCGCCTGGACGGGGACGCCGAGGAGCACACGGGCGAGCACTCCGCGGACTCCACCCGCTCCCCCGTGATGCAGGCGCTCCACGACCAGCTGGAGGGCGCCCCGCGGCCGGTGGTGCTCCTGGCCGCCGAGTTGCTCTACATCCAGCAGCTGCCCCTGTCCACGGTGACCGCCCGCCTCAAGCGGGGACGGATCAGGGACGTCCTGTCCTGGATCGACGACGCCCCGGAGATCCCCGAGGTCCTCGACGACGCGCTCGGAGAGAAGGGCCCGCTCACCGGCGGGCTCGGGTTCAACGTCCAGATGCGCGAGCACCTGCGGTGGCTGTGCACGTTCGTCATCCACTGGGCCGAGCTGGAGTCCGCCGAACGCGACGCGGCGCTGACCGACCCGTGGGAGTTCCAGCGGGCCGCCCGCTCGACCCCCGGCGACTGGCGGGCCATCCGCTACAGCCTGCAGTACCTGGCCTGGCCCGGGTACTTCCAGCCGATCGTCAAGCACGAGCACAAGACCCGGATCCGCGACGCCTTCGCCGACCTCATCGGCGGGCCGTCCGGGATCGACGAGCTGGACATCGACCAGGACCTCCACCGGATCGCCGAGACGCTCTCCGCCCAGCTCGGCCAGCCCGTCGACTGGTACCGGGGTGCGATCGCCAACCAGTGGCAGCGCCACCGCGACGACCACTCCCGCCGTGCGTGGCTGGTCCGACCCGGACGCGGCGGCGTCGGTCAGGCCGGTCAGTGGGTCGCGCAGAACCGCATCGCGCTGCCCGCCTCGCACCTGCCGCGCATCCCCGCACACGCCAGCCGCCTCGAGGTGTCCCAGGCCGTCGAGCAGGGGTACCCGCACCTGGACTACCAGGCACGGTTCCAGCTCACCGCGGAGCTGCACACCTTCCTGTCCCGGATGAGCCCGCAGGACGTGGTGGCCACGGTCGCCGACGCCAAACTGCACCTGGGCACCCTCACCGACGACCTGGGCTACGTGGAGGACGGCGGCCAACAGCTCGAGCGCTCGGTGCGGTGGCACTCGGTCACGCTCGACCTGGACACCCTCCCCAGCCCGCTCTCGGAGCTGATCGGGGAGCCCGGCACCGTCGTGGACCTCACCGACGGCCTCGACGCGCTGCTCGCCACCATGCACCCCGGCCGGCACTCCGCCGAGTCCCAGGTGGCCGAGGCGCCGGGCGCCGGGACCGTGCCCACCCTCCCCGACATCACCGACGAGCTCGCCGACGGCCTGCACATGCCCCGCAAGGAGCTGCAGGAGATCGTGGACACCCTGCAGGAGCGGCAGCAGATCGTGTTCTACGGTCCGCCCGGCACCGGCAAGACCTACCTCGCGCAGGAGCTCGCGCGTTTCCTCGCCGGCGCCGACGACCCGAGCCGGGTCCAGCTGGTGCAGTTCCACCCCAGCTACGCCTACGAGGACTTCTTCGAGGGTTACCGGCCCACGCTCACCGAGTCCGGTCAGCCCGGCTTCGCCCTGCAGGCCGGGCCGCTGCGCCGCCAGGCCGCTCGCGCCACGTCGGACTCCGGGCGCGAGCACCCGAGCTTCCTCATCATCGACGAGATGAACCGCGCCGACCTGGCCCGCGTCTTCGGCGAGATGTACTTCCTGCTCGAGTACCGCGACCGCACGGTCCTGCCCCAGTACAGCCCCGACACCTCGTTCCGGTTGCCGCGCAACCTGTTCATCATCGGCACCATGAACACCGCCGACCGGTCGATCGCCATGGTCGACGCGGCCATCCGGCGCCGGTTCGCGTTCATGGAACTCCACCCGGACACCCCGCCGGTGGCGGGCGTGCTGCGACGTCACCTCGAGGCCCGCGGCGTGACCACCGAGCCCGCCGACCTGCTGGAGGCGCTCAACTCCGAGATCGACGACTCTGACCGCGACCTGCGGATCGGGCCGTCGTACTTCATGAAGGACCGGGCCACCGAACCCGGCGGGCTCGAGGCGATCTGGCGGTACGACCTCCTCCCGCTGCTCGAGGAGCACTACTACGGACGCCTGTCCCGCGCCGAGGTCCACGAACGCTTCGGGCTCGCGACACTGCGTCGGAAGATCGGCCGGGCGTGATCCCCGCCTCGGCGGGCTCCGCGGCGTCGGAGACCATCGAGTTCGACGAGTTCGATCGCCGGGGCCGGCTCGTCACCCTGAGCTGGGAGGGCGCGCAGCACCTGTCCCAGACCGGCCTGGTCGAGGTGCTGCCCGCCGGCCGTGACACCTGGCGACTGATCCCGTGCGGCAGCGTCGGCTCGGTCCGCGTCGAGGGTCTGTCGGTGCGGGTCCTGCCCGCGGCCAACCTGGGCCTGACGCAGTTGTTCTTCCTGCTCGACCACGCGGCCGACACCGCGTTCCTCCCGTCGGCAGTACAGGCGAGGGACGACGACGAGCTGTGGGTCTCCGTGGCCGAGTCCATGGCCGCGTTGGCGCACCAGGCCCTGTCGTCCGGGTTGCTGCGCGGGTACCGCAGGGTCGATGAGGCGCTGACCACCGTGCGCGGGCGGATCCGCCTGGGCGACCAGATCCGCCGCCACCCGGGAATGACCATCCCCCTGGAGGTCACCTACTCGGAGTTCACCCCCGACATCGCGGAGAACCGCATCCTGCGCACCGCCGCGCACCGCCTGCAGTTCCTGCCCGACCTGCCGGACGCCACCCGGCGGCGGCTGGCGATGGTGGACGCCCGGCTGGCGGACGCCACGCTCATCGGCCAGGGCGCCCCGGTCCCCGCCTGGACGCGGACCCGGCTCAACGCCCGGTTCCAGAACGCGCTCGCCCTGGCCGACCGGATCGTGCGCCGCATCTCGGTGGAGGTGGAGGACGGCCACGCGGCGTCGGCGGCGTTCGTCACCGAGATGCCGGCGCTGTTCGAACGCTTCGTAGAGGCCGAACTGA
>NZ_JAALEC010000656.1:0-1250 GCF_014145205.1 Dietzia sp. DQ11-44 | reverse complement strand
GGCGGACGGGTGCTGCAGAACCCCGTCGTCCACCTGGACACGGGTATCGAGCAGGGAGACGCCGGGGACGCCGGGTCGACCGGTGCCGCCGGCGGCAGGGCCGGTCGCCACAGCGCTCCCGACACCGAGGGCGACCACATCTCCGTGCCCACCGGCCTCGTGTACGAGGTCGACGGCGAACCGGTCACGACCTTCGTCCCCACCTATCCCACGGACCGCCGCGCCCGCGCCGCCGAGCACTACCGTCTGCTGGCGGCCTGCACCGCGCTCGGCGTGGACCGCGCGTACCTGGTGTATCCGGCCCAGCGTCGCGACGACACCCCGCAGCCGCGGCGGATCGTGCACACCGACATCTCGATCGTCGAGTACCCGGTGGATCTCTCGATGGGGCCACTGGAGAGCCGCAGGACTATCGTCGAGTTGTCACAGCAGGCCCGCGAGCTCGCGGTGCCGAGCCCCGCACGCCACCGCACCGGAGGGAGACGCCACGCCAGATGAGTCACGCAGATGATCCGGCACGGAAGGTCGTCGTCAACCTCGCGCTGGTCGCGGTGGGGACCGTCGGCGCCTACCGGGGTGCGTACGAACTCCTCGCCCAGCAGGCCAGGATCGCCCGACGGGTGATCCCCAAGCCCACCTCGCGACCCTTCCACGGCGACGGCCTCTACCGGCCCGGTGCCGTGACCGCGGAGCCGTGGCGACCCGGGATGACGTGCGACGTCCACATGGTGATCTTCGGCGACTCGCTCGCCGCCGGCCTGGGTGCCGACTCCCCCGGTGAACTGCCCGGGGTCCTCCTGGCGCGCGGTCTCGCCGAGGAATCGGGGTGGGACGTGCGGCTGAGCGTCAAGGCGATCGTCGGCGCCACCTCCAAGGGGCTCGCCGGCCAGGTCGAGGCCATGCAGATCGCGCACGGCGACCCCGACATCTCGGTGATCCTCATCGGCGGCAACGACATCACCGCACGCAACGCGATCGGCCCGTCGGCCCGCCGCGTGGGCGAGGCAGTCGAGGCGCTCCGCGAGGGCGGCTCCCTCGTGGTGGTGGGCACGTGCCCCGATCTGGGGACCATCAAGCCCGTCCCGCAGCCGCTGCGCTCGGTCATGGCCACCCTCAGTCGCCGTCTCGCCTCGGCCCAGGCCGTGCAGGTCCGCCGTGCGGGTGGGGTGCCGGTCTCGCTCGCCGAGGCGCTGGCCCCGGAGTTCCACAAGCACGGCGAGAACCTCTTCTCCCCCGATCGCTTCCACCCC
>NZ_JAALEC010000066.1:0-2647 GCF_014145205.1 Dietzia sp. DQ11-44 | reverse complement strand
TCCGGTCGCGAGTCCGCCACCACGGGCTCGGCGCCGAGCGCGTGGAGGATCCGGACGGCCCCCGGCCCGGACACCCCGGCGCCGAGGACGAGCACGCGGGCGCCGGCGAGGTCGCGGATGTCCACACGCTGTCGTGTCACGTCCGTCATCCCGTCGAGCTCGCGAGCCAGTCACCGTAGAACAGCGCGATGGCCAGGCCACAGGAGATGGCCACGAGGAGCCAGAACCTGATGGTCACGGTCGTCTCGGCCCATCCGCCGTTCTCGAAGTGGTGGTGGATGGGTGTCATCCGGAACGGACGACGGCCGGTGGTGCGGAACGCCGCGACCTGGATGAGCACCGAGACGAACTCGATCACGAAGACCGCGCCGACGACGACCATCAGGAGTTCGGTCCGCGAGACCACCGAGACACCGGCGACGATGCCGCCCAGGAACATCGACCCCGTGTCGCCCATGAAGATCTTGGCCGGCGCCGCGTTCCACCACAGGAAGCCCAGGCACGCCCCGAGCGCGGCGGAGCACACCACGGCGATGTCGAGGGGATCCCGGACCTGGTAGCACCCGGACAGGTCCACCCCCTCCGCCGTGGAGAAGCACGAGTACCGGAACTGCCAGAAGCTGAACACCACGTAGGTGCCCATGACCATGGCCATCGAACCGGCCGCGAGCCCGTCCAGACCGTCGGTGAAGTTGACCGCGTTGGACCAGCCGTAGACCAGGAGGACGATGAAGACCAGGAAGACGACCACCGGGAAGGTCACGGCGACGAAGTCCCGCACGTAGCTCAGCGACCTGCTGGCGGGGGTCAGCCCGTCGTCGTTGCGGAATCCCAGGACCAGGATGCCAAAGGCGAGCGCCGCGAGCACCTGACCGACGGTCTTGGACAGGATGCCCAGACCCTTGTTGTGCCGCTTGAACACCTTGAGGCCGTCATCGATCATCCCGACCACGGCCAACGCGGTGGCCAGTCCGAGGATGAGCAGGCCGGAGGCGGTGAACCCGCCACCGCCCACCGTCACCTGCCCCACCAGCCCGGCCACGATGTACCCCAGCCACACCGCGGCGAGGATCGCGATCCCGCCCATGTTGGGGGTCCCGCGCTTGCTCATGTGCGACTGGGGGCCCTCCAGGCGGATCTCCTGCCCGAAGCCGTGCCGACGGAAGTAGATGATGAGCACCGGGGTGAGGAAGATGCTCACGACGAAGGCGACGATGCCCGCGATCATGATCTGGGTCATTCGGACTTCTCCTCACCACGCGACGCGAGCAGATGCTCCGCGACGCTCCACAAGCCCACGGCCGCCGAGGCCTTGACCAACACGATGTCCCCCGGCTGCACGCGCTCGTCGACGATGGCGGACGCCTCCTCGGCGGTCTCGACGTGCTCCGCCTCCGATCCCCACGAGCCCTCCTGCACCGCCCCCTGGAACAGTGCGCGCTGGGGTCGACCCCGGCCGACCACCACGAGTTGGGACACGTCGAGCCGCACGAGGAACCGCCCGATGAGGTCGTGCTCCGTCACCGAGTCGTCGCCGAGTTCCGCCATCTCGCCCAGGATCGCCCAGGTCCGGCGGTGTCCCCCTCCCGACCGGGCCATCACCGCGAGCGACTTGAGCGCGGCCCGCACCGAATCGGGGTTGGCGTTGTAGGAGTCGTTGATCACGGTGACACCGTCGGCGGTGACCCGGACGTCCATCCGCCGGGCGGAGGCGGCCCGGGCGGTGCCGAGAGCGGCGGCGACCGCGGCGACGTCCATACCGCAGGCCAGACCCACCGCGGCGGCCGACAGGGCGTTGCCCACCTGGTGCTCCCCGTGGACGCGGAGGGCCACGTCGGCCTCGCCGTCCGGGGTCACCAGCCGGAAGGAGGCCCGGACCTCGTCGTCGAGCCGCACGTCCTCGGCGCGGAGGTCCGCGGACCGGCCCGTCCCGACCGTCACGACCTCGGCGGACGTCCGCCCGGCCATTCCCAGGACCCGGTCATCGTCGGCGTTGAGCACCGCGACCCCTCCGTGGGCCGCATCCGGCAGGGCCTCGACCAACTCACCCTTCGTGGCGGCGATGACGTCACGCGACCCGAACTCACCCAGGTGCGCGGTCCCCACGTTGAGCACCACACCGATCCTCGGGGGCGCGATCTCCGCGAGCTCGCGGATGTTGCCCGGCGCGCGGGCACTCAGCTCGAGCACCAGGAAGTCCGTGGACTCATCGGCACGCAGGGCGGTCCAGGGATGGCCGATCTCGTTGTTGAACGATCCGGGCGGCGCGATGACCGTCCCGGCCGCGGAGAGAACCGCGCCGATGAGGTCCTTGGTGCTGGTCTTGCCCGAGGAGCCGGTGATCCCGACCACGACGAGCCCGTGGTCGGCGACCAATCTGTCCACGCTGGCGCGCGCCAGGGACCCGAGCGCCGCGAGCACCGCCGCACCGGACCCGTCGGAATCCGCGGCCAGGACCATGGCGTTGGTCACGCGCCGGTCCACGGGGGGCACCACGATCTGCGCGCCCGCGCCCTCGGGGACATCGGTGACCTCGCGGGCGACCAGCGCCGCCGCCGCACCCGCCTGCAGCGCGCGGGCGACGAACTCGTGTCCGTCGACCCGCTCGCCGGGGAGTGCGAGGAACAGTCCGCCCGGCTCGAGACGA
>NZ_JAALEC010000655.1:0-1097 GCF_014145205.1 Dietzia sp. DQ11-44 | reverse complement strand
TCCCGCCGCTGGCCCCCAGGTGGTGGGCGGCCATGAGATAGGCCTGGATGGTCGGCGTGAGATCGGCCAGGCCTCTGGGTACATCTGCACGGGGCGGGTCGACGGTCATGCCGTCATCATCCCCGATCGCCGGGCCCGGGCGCCCGCCGCGGCCCGCGGGATCACGCCGCGCCGGGGGGCGAACAGCTGCGCCGCGGTGAAGATGACGGCCTGCGCGAGGACCACTACCGGGCCCGGGGGGAGGTCGGCGTAGTAGCCGGCGTACAGGCCGGTGACGCCACCGACCAGGGCGACGACGACGGCGACGATCATCGTCCCCCGCATGGTGTCGGCCACCAACTGGGCGGTCGCGCCGGGGATGATGAGCGTGGCCACCACCAGGATCACGCCCACCGACTGGACCCCCGCCACGGTGGCGGTGGCGAGGGTGGCGAGCAGGAGCCCGGTCAGCGCCCGCGTCCTGAGCCCCAGGGTGTGGGCGTGCAGCCGGTCGAAGGCCAGCATGATGAGATCGCGGCGGAAGGCCAGCAGCACGATCACCGTGAACGCCGAGACCGCCAACACCTGGACGAGGTCGGAATCGCGCACCCCGAGGACGCTGCCGAACAGGATCGAGTGCAGGTCCTGCCCGCTGGGGAACCGGGCGATGAGGACCAGTCCGAACGAGAACAGGGCGGTGAAGACGATGCCCATGGCCGCGTCCTCCCGCACCGTCCCCCCCTCTCGGACCGCGCCGATGAGCGCCACCGCGACCAGCGCGGCGATGAGTGCGCCGACCGCGAACGGGATGCCGATCAGGGCGGCGATCACCACACCGGGCAGGACGGCGTGGGAGACCGCGTCACCCATGAGAGACCAGCCCATGTGGACCAGCCAGCAGCTCAGCAACGCGCCGGCCACACCGGAGGCGGCCACCACGAGCAGGGCGCGCCGCATGAACTCGTAACTCATCGGCTCGACGAGCAGATCGATCATCACAGTGCTCCCTCGGCGGTCGGCGACCGGTCGTCGACGGCGGGCAGCCGCGCCCCGAGCAACGTGGACAGGATCTGGGGGGTGGTGGTCTCGGCCACGGGGCCGTGCGCCACCAGCCGACC
>NZ_JAALEC010000654.1:0-314 GCF_014145205.1 Dietzia sp. DQ11-44 | reverse complement strand
TGGGAGCCGCTCGACCGTGCCCAGGTGGTGGGTGGAGACCAGTGCGGTCCGCCCCGAGGCGGTGAGCTCGCGCAGCACGTCGATGTAGACCTCCTCGCTGCCGGCGTCCATGCCGCTGAACGGTTCGTCGAGGAGCAGCAGCTCGGCCTCCTGGGCCAGGCAGCGGGCCAGCAGGACCCGTCGCCGTTGACCGCCCGAGAGCTCGCCGATGCGCCGCCCCGCGATCGGCGACAACCCGACCCGGTCCAGGGCCTCGTCGACCGCGAGTCGATCGGCGGCGGACGGGCGGCGCCACGGACCGGTGAAGCGGCGGA
>NZ_JAALEC010000653.1:0-7270 GCF_014145205.1 Dietzia sp. DQ11-44 | reverse complement strand
GACCGGCGGACCGGCGGACCGGCGGAGCGGCGGAGCGGTCGATATTTCTCGTGACTGCGGCCGGCGACCGGTCTAGCGTCGATCATGCGGAGAACGCCTCAGGCACGGGCCGGGGCGCGCAGGCGAGAGGATCCGCGATGGCCATGCAGTCCAGCCCCTACATCTCCTTCCCGGGTAACGCCTCCGAGGCGTTCCCGTACTACCGCGATCTCTTCGGTGGCCGACTCGACCTGATGACCTACGACGAGATGCCGCCGATGGAGGGAATTCCGTTCACCCCGCCGTCCGGATCGGTCGCGCACGCGACGCTGGAGGCCCCGGGCATCACCCTGACCGGTGGCGACGCCATGGGCGAGGACCTGCCCCGGCTCGCCAGTGACGTCTACTCGTTCCTGCTCGCCTTCGACACCACCGACGAGGCCCGCACCTTCATCGCCACCGTGGCCGACGACGGGGGCGAGCTGGCGATGCCGTTCGAGGTGGCTCCCTGGGGCGACCACTACGGTCAGGTCCGGGATCGGTTCGGCATCCGCTGGGACGTGGTGGTCGACGGATCGGCCGGGTGATTTCCGGCTGACCGCCCCGTGACACCCGTATCGATCACCTCCGCTTGTTACGGTTCAGCCATGGATATCTCCGGAGCAAGTGCAATCGTCACGGGCGGTGCGTCGGGAATCGGCGCCGCCGTCGTCCGTCAGCTCGCCGCGCAGGGTGCGAAGGTGGTCGTCGCCGACCTCAACGCCGAGAAGGGTGAGGCCCTCGCAGGCGAGGTCGGCGGCGTGTTCGTGGCCGTCGACGTGACCAAGACCGAGGACAACATCAAGGCCGTGGAGGCCGCGCTCGAGCTGGGCCCGCTGCGATACCTGGTCAACTCGGCCGGCATCGGCTGGGCGCAGCGCACGATCGGCCGGGACGGCGAGTTCGCCTCGGCCTTCGACATCGACTCGTTCCGCAAGGTCATCGAGATCAACCTCGTCGGCTCGTTCGACATGCTCCGACTGGCCGCCACGGCCATGTCCCGCGGCGAGGCCGACGAGGACGGCCAGAAGGGCGCGATCGTCAACATGGCCTCCGTCGCCGCGTTCGACGGGCAGATCGGCCAGGCCGCGTACTCCGCGTCCAAGGGCGGCATCGTGGGCCTGACCCTGCCCGTGGCCCGTGACCTGTCGGCCGCCGGGATCCGCCTCAACACCGTCGCCCCCGGCCTCATCGACACCCCGATCTACGGCGAGGGCCCCGACTCGGAGGCGTTCAAGGCCAAGCTGGGCGAGAGCGTCCTGTTCCCCAAGCGTCTCGGCTCGGGCGACGAGCTGGCGTCGATGGTCATGGAGCTGCTCACCAACCCGTACATGAACGCGCAGACCGTGCGCGTCGACGGTGGCATCCGGATGCCACCGAAGTGAGCTGACACCGCAGTGGGCTGACACCTCAGTGCGCTGACCCCGGGTCGCCCCGGGTACACGACGGCCCCGCCGGATCGGATTCCGGCGGGGCCGTCGTGCGTATCCAGGGCCCGGCGTACGTCCACGCCGCGCCCGTCCCTCACTGTTCGCATCCGCGGACCGCAGCCGCTCGTGTACCTGAACTCTCGCGTGCGCAACTGCGCAGGCCGGTGTTCATCGAGACGGGCGCCTGCCCCGCAGGTGTACAGGCGCGGGAGCAGATGCCCGCCCGCCCGCCCGGGGGTGTCAGGCCCTGGCGCGGCGCTTCTTCAGACGCCCCTCGAGGTAGACGGCGAGCTTGGTGAGCGTGTAGTTGATGATCACGAAGAGGATGCCGGCCACGATGTACGCGGGAACGGTGTTGGCGTAGGCGGAGCCGAGGGTCTTGGACCAGTTGAGCAGCTCCAGGTAGGTGATGCCGTACCCCAGTGCGGAGTCCTTGAGGACGACGACGAGTTGGCCGACGAGGGCCGGGAGCATGGCCGTGAGCGCCTGGGGGAGCTGGATCGAGCGCAGCACCTGCCCCGGGGTGAGCCCCACCGCGAGTCCCGCCTCGGTCTGCCCCGAGGGCAGACCGTGGACTCCCGAACGGACGAGCTCCGCGATGACGGCACCGTTGTAGAGGGTGAGCGCGGTGACCACCGCGGCCAGCGGCGCGTGCTGATTGGGCACGATGTTCGAGGTGGCGAAGTACCCGAAGTAGGCGAACACCATCATCAGCAGCACCGGGACCGAGCGGAAGAACTCCACGATCACGCTGCAGAACCACCGCAGTGGGGCGAACGGCGAGAGCCTGCCCATGCCGAAGAGCAGCCCGAAGATCACCGCGAGGACGATCGAGATGGCCGCCGCGGTGAACGTCCCCTTGAGACCGGGGATCAGGTAGGAGGTCCACACCTCCGGGTCGGTGACGAACGGCTCCCACATGAACGCCTGCAGCTGGCCGGCGGCCTCGAACTGGATGTAGACCACGTAGGCGATGCCGACGGCGATCAGGGCACCGATCACCGTGAAGATCTTGTGGCGGAGGCGGGCCTTGGGGCCCGGGGCGTCGAACAGGACGGCCTGGGTGCTCATCGCTTCACCGACAGCTTCCGTGAGAGGGACGTGGTCCAGAGTCCGATCGGGAGGGTGAGGATCACGAACACCATGGCGAAGAAGAAGAACGTCGGCAGGCTCGCGCCCTCGTTCTCCGTGATCACCTGGAGCAGCCCCGCCGAGTCGCCCACGCCGATGACGGCGGCGACCGTCGAGTTCTTGATGAGAGCGATGATCACCGAACCCATGGGTGCGATGGACCCTCGGAACGCCTGCGGGAGGATCACCTCCCGCAGCGACTGCCCGAACCCGAGTCCGATGGACCGGGCGGCCTCGGCCTGGCCCACCGGGACCGTGTTGACACCGGAGCGCAGGGCCTCGCAGACGTACGCCGCGTGGTAGACGGCGAGCATGATCGCGGCCCACCAGAAGGCGTTGCGGGCGAAGTCGTCCGAGACGGACAGCTGGAGGATGAAGGACAGGCCGAGGATGCTGAACACCATCAGCAGCGTCAGCGGCAGGTTCCGGAAGATGTTGACGTAGGAGGTGCCGAGTCCGCGGAGGACGGCCACCGGGGAGACCCGCAGGATCGCGATGATCGTCCCCAGCACCAGTGCGCCCACCGTCCCGAGGAGCGAGAGCTGAATGGTGACCCACACCGCCCCGAGGACGTCATAGTCGGCGAAGATATCGCCCATGGTCCACCTTCCGTCATGAGGTGTGGAGGGCCTCCGCGCCACCGTTCACCGGTGGCGCGGAGGAGTTGTCAGGTCAGATCAGGCGCAGGCGTCCGGGTTGGGCGGGTTGCCCTCTCCCGGCTCGAAGCCCGCCGCTCCGAGGTTCTCCTCGACGGCCGCGTCCCAGCTGCCGTCGGAGATCATCTCGCGGATGGCCTCGTTGATCTGCTCGCACTTCTCCGTGTCGCCCTTCTGGATACCGATCCCGTAGAGCTCCTCGGAGAAGGGGGATCCGACCACCTTGAGCTGACCCTGGTACTGGTCCTGCGCGGCGTAACCCGCGAGGATCGTGTCATCCGTGGTGAGTGCGTCGACCGCGTTGGAGACCAGTGCCGAGACGCACTCGGAATAGGTGCCGAACTCCTGGAGGTTGACCCCCGGGACCTCCTCCTGGACGTTCTGCGCCGAGGTCGACCCGGAGACCGAGCACAGACGCTTGCCGTCGAGCGACTCCGGCCCGGTGATGCTGTCGTCGTCCGCACGGACCAGGAGGTCCTGGCCGGCGATGAAGTACGGTCCGGCGAAGTCGACCTTCTCCTTGCGGGAGTCGGTGATCGAGTACGTGGCCACGATCATGTCCACCTGCCCGGTCTCGAGGAGGGTCTCGCGCTGCGCGCTCGGTGCCTGGACCCACTCGATGTCCTCGGCGGGGGTGCCGAGCTTCTCGGCCACGTAGGTGGCCACGTCGACGTCGAGCCCGTTGTAGTCGTTGCCCACCTTCAGCCCCAGGCCCGGTTGGTCGAACTTGATGCCGATCCGGAGCTGGTTCTCGCCCCCGTCATCGTTCCCGCACGCGGTCAGGCCGAGAGCCAGGGTGACCGCCGCTGCGGCCGATCCGATCCGTCGGAAGTTCATGTGTTCTCCTCGTGAAATGGGTGGGTCGAGATCTGGGGGAGGTGATTCTGGAACGGGGGCCCGGTTCGGGGGTGGTGAGCGGACCCGAGCCGACTCAGTTGGTCAGGATCTTGGACAGGAAGTCCTTGGCACGGGCGCTCTGCGGGTTGGTGAAGAAATCCTCAGGGGTGGCCTGTTCGACCAGTTCCCCGTCGGCCATGAAGATGACGCGGTCGGCGGCCTTTCGCGCGAATCCCATCTCGTGGGTGACCACGACCATGGTCATCCCGGACCTCGCCAGCCCGGTCATCACGTCGAGGACCTCGTTGATCATCTCCGGGTCCAGGGCGGAGGTGGGCTCGTCGAAGAGCATGACCTTGGGGTCCATCGCGAGGGACCGCGCGATGGCGACACGCTGCTGTTGACCACCCGAGAGCTGGGCCGGGTACTTGGACGCCTGGTGCTCGACACCCACCCGCTCCAGCAGTTCCATCGCCCGCTTCTCCGCGACGGCCTTGGACTGTTTGCGCACCTTGATGGGGCCGAGGGTGACGTTCTCGAGGATCGTCTTGTGCGCGAACAGGTTGAACGACTGGAAGACCATGCCGACGTCCGCACGGAGCTTGGCGAGCGCCTTGCCCTCCTCGGGCAGCTCCTTGCCGTCGATGGTGATCGAGCCCGACTCGAAGGTCTCGAGCCTGTTGATCGCCCTGCACAGCGTCGACTTGCCCGAGCCCGAGGGGCCGATCACGACGATGACCTCGCCCTGATCGATGGACATGGTGATGTCCTTGAGCGCCTGGAAGTCACCGAAGTGCTTGTTCACGCCTGAGATCTCGACGAGTGCCATGGGAGGGATCATAGGCGGCTGAGGATTCATCGAGGATCGACTCGCCGATTGGACCTTTCCGGTCGACAACCTCACCGACCCTCCGTACCGTCAACCCATGGCGATATCAGACGTGAAGGAATACGCCCATCTCTCCGCCGAGGACGTCGAGGCGATCGGTGAGGAACTCGACGCGATCCGCCAGGAAGTCGTGGACTCGCTCGGCGAATCCGACCGCCGGTACGTGCAGAACACGATCCGTCTCCAGCGCGGACTGGTGGCCGGTGGCCGGGCGGTCCTCCTCTTCTCCGGGTACCGCCCGGCGTGGCTGGTGGGGACCGGGATGCTGGCCGCGGGCAAGATCATCGAGAACATGGAGCTCGGCCACAACGTGATGCACGGGCAGTGGGACTGGATGAACGACCCGGTCATCCACTCCACCACCTGGGAGTGGGACATCGTGGGCACCTCCGAGCACTGGAAGGCCACTCACAACCATCACCACCACACGTACACCAACATCATCGGGATGGATGACGACGTCGGGTACGGCGTGGTCCGTGTGACGCGTGACCAGCCGTGGAACCCGGCGTACTCGCTGAACCTGGTGTGGAACACCATCCTGGCGTTCACCTTCCAGTGGGGCGTGGGGGTCCAGCACCTCGAGATCGCGCCGGGCACCATCAACTCGTCCGGCCGGGCCGAGCAGAAGCGGCGCATCGGGCAGTTCCTGCGCAAGGCCCGCCGTCAGGTGGGCAAGGACTACGTGTGGTTCCCGCTCCTGTCGGGCCCCAACTGGAAGTCGACGATGGCCGCCAACGCCACCGCCAACGTCATCCGGAACCTGTGGTCCAACGCCGTGATCTTCTGCGGGCACTTCCCGGACGGTGCGGACAAGTTCACCCTGGAGGACCTCTCCGAGGAGACCCAGGCGCAGTGGTACCTGCGTCAGATGCTCGGCTCCGCCAACTTCACCGGAAGCCAGCTCACCCACTTCATGTCGGGCAACCTCTCCTACCAGATCGAGCACCACCTCTTCCCCACCATCCCGTCCAACCGGTACGGCGAGATCTCGGAGAAGGTCCAGGACGTCTGCCGTCGCTGGGATCTGCCGTATACGACGGGTCCGCTGTACAAGCAGTACTGGCAGTCGTGGCGCACGATCGCCAAGCTCTCGCTGCCCGACCGCTTCCTCAAGGCCACCACGGACGACGCGCCGGAAACCAGGTCGGAGCGCATGTTCGAGGGTGAGCCGCGGACCTACGACGATCACGCGGGCCCCCGGTCGGGCCTGGTCACCGCTCTCAAGCACCGGACCGACCCGAATCAGCTCCGGCGCCTGACCCGCACGGTCTGACGGTGGCGGACGACCGGGCGGACGAGGGAGCTACCTCCGGCGACCGGACGCCGAGCGTCGACGAGACGCATCGTCGACCACCCGGCGCGACCGACGCCGAGGTGGAGGCCGCAGGCACCGCCACCGAGGCACTGGAGTACGTGGAGCGGGCCCGGGGGCACCTCTATGACCTGCACCAGCTGATCGGGCGCGCGGACATCCTCTACCAGCAGGCCGCGGATCAGCTGGAGGCGGTCGGCCGGACCGAGCTCGCGGAGCTGATCCGGACCGAGATGGTCGGGGTGAACGTCCTCCACGGGCGGTGGACGTTCCAGATGGTCGAGGAGTTCGACGACGGGTTCTGGACCACTGCCCGAGAGGTCAGCAAGGCCGTCCGGGACGAGGTCACCGACGGGCGTCGCCACGTCTACGAGGCCGAACTCAAGGAGCGGAACCGGTCCGCGGGCACCACGGGTCATGAGGCGACCCCGCGGGAGAATCTCTGACCTCCGCGGGGTCGGCCGGTGTCAGCCGGTCCGGTGTCGGCCCGCCATGGCGTGCCGTTCGGACTCGGTCGTCCCACCCCAGACCCCGTAGAGTTCCTTCGATTCCATGGCGAACTGCCGACAGGGGTCGAACACCGGGCAGCCCTGACAGACGGCCTTGGCCCTCTCCTCCTTGCGACGGCGTTCGCCCTTCGATTCGTCCTCTGCGCTGTAGAACAGGTCTTCGAGATCGATGCAGGCGGCATCGTCCCGCCACGACCAGAACTCCGCAGTGGGTTCGAGGTTCCTGTATCTGGGCACGGCGCCTCCTTCCCGCGACGCTGAAGTGCCCTGCCATGAGCCCTGATTGTTCAGAACGCGGTTGACTCCATCCTGACAGTCGACGCGGCGAGGTCAAACGGAAATTAGCGAGCGTAGGCTAACCTTTCTCGGCAAAAGTCGACGGGGGCTGCGCTTTTCGGAGCCTGCGGCCAGAGGTTAAAGTTCGGCAATTCTCCGGGGCCGACTCTTCATCTGCTGAGACGAGTGGCGGAAGTGGGCCTCGTCAG
>NZ_JAALEC010000652.1:0-1752 GCF_014145205.1 Dietzia sp. DQ11-44 | reverse complement strand
TCCGCCGCACCGTCGACGCCCCACCACGCGCGGATACCTCCGGTCTCCCCGTCCCGTGCCCTCTCCAGTTGTCGGCGGACGGCGTGCCCGACGGCGGTCGGCCCGTCCCCGTAGCGCAACACGCTCACCGCCGGGATCGAGTCCAACGCCCCCGCGGTGGCGTCCTGCTCCCCGTACGGCCGCCGGCCCGGGACCACCACGAGCGGCACGTCAGCGCAGGCGGCGTCGGCAACAGACGACTGGCCCCCTCCGGTGACCACCACGTCGGCCGAACACAGTTCCGGCCAGGGGTCCGCGTGCCATTCGCCGTCCGGGCCGCCCACCTCGAGCCAGTCGGCCACTCCGAGCTCGCGCGCCGTCGATCGGACCGCCCTCCAGAAGCGGTGGTCGCCGCCGGAGCCGGAGCCGTTGAGATGGACGACACGGGGACGACGACGATGCCGTGTCTCGCGGACGCGCCGCTCGAAGCGGGACACTCCGCCGATCTCCGCGACGGGGTTCTCCGTCCGCCGCAGGGTCGCCTGATGCGCCCCCGGTGGCCACGCCCCGATCAACCGCTCCGCAGCACGAACCCGCAGCAGGTGGGGCTCGTCCTCCCTCACCCCGGGCGGCAGGGTGCTGACCATCGGGATGCCGGTCATCCGCGCGGCCAGCGACATGGCGGGAGACGAATCGACCCAGAAGGCGCGGGGTCGTGCGTGGTCCATCCACGCGACGGCGGCGCGGCGGGCGGAGAGGGTGAGCTCCTCGGCGTCCTCCTCGTCATCGATGCCGGACGGGAGGTGGACGACGCGGGTTCCCGGGGGGAGGAGCGCGTCGTCGAACTGGCCCGAGATGAGCATCGTGACGTCCAGTCCCCGTTCCCGCAGGGCGCCCATCACCGGAATGGCCCGGTGGAGATGACCGCGCCCCCGGTGGTGGACGTAGACGCCGATCATCGAAACCCTCCCTCGGTCCGTCGGCTTATTCCGCTCCGCGGATCGCGCCGAGTAGTGCGTCGCAGAAGGCGGGGAGGTCGTCCGGGTTGCGGCTGGTGAACACGCCGTCCGAGCTGACCAGCTCCTCGTCCACCCACTCGGCTCCGGCGTTGACCAGGTCCGTGCGCAGGCTCGGGTAGGAGGTGACGCGGCGCCTGCGGACGACGTCGGCCTCGATCAGGACCCATGGCGCGTGACAGATGGCCAGGACGGGCTTACCCGCCTCGACCATCTCGCGGACGAGGGTCAGAGCGTGCTGGTCCTGGCGCAGAGCGTCCGGGTTGGCGACGCCGCCCGGCAGGACCAGGACGTCGACGTCGGCGGCGGTCACGTCGGCGCTCGTCCGGTCGACCGCCTGGGTGCCGGCCGGGGTGAGGTGGTCGACCAGGTCGACCTCGCCGTCGGATGTGCTGACCAGGAGCGCCGTGTGACCGGCTTCGGTCACGGCCCCCCACGGCTCGGTCAGCTCGACCCGTTCGATCCCCTCGCCGGCCACGAGGAATACGACGGTTCTGGTGTCAGTGCGTGCGTCCTGGGTCTCGGTCATAGCCTGATCGTGGGGCCGGACCCCCCAGGCCCGCAACCGGACCGCCGGTGGCCCCCGGCCCGACGGTCCGGCACGATACGTGGATGCGACGACGAGACCCGATCGACCGACGAGGACGGCGCGACCGCCGGCGAGGCGGCTGCGGCTGCTCCCTGCTCGTGCTGCTGCTCCTGGTGCTGGGGCTGGCCGTGGCCGCGGAGTTCGGCGCCCGGTGGTACCTGGCGGACC
>NZ_JAALEC010000651.1:0-1183 GCF_014145205.1 Dietzia sp. DQ11-44 | reverse complement strand
GGCGCCGGCCCCCGCCCCGGCCCCCGAACCCACTCCGCCGCCCCAGCCGGCGCCGTCCCCGACCGTGGTCCCGCCCGCGCCCGATCTGCAGGACATGCTCGATTCGCTGACCTCCGAGTTCAACTCCTTCGTCCCGCCGGGCCAGGCCGACGGGGGCGGCAACGCGGGTGGCAACGCAGGTGGCAACGCGAACCCGAACGCGGCCGCGAACAACGGCAGGGGAGGTGACGGCGGATGACCACACCTCACCTGCTGGCCGGTCGGTACGAGATCGGGGAGGTCCTCGGATTCGGTGGCATGTCCGAGGTCCACCGGGGGCGCGACACCGTCCTCGGCCGGGACGTGGCGGTCAAGATCATGCGGCCCGAGTTGGCCCGCGACGAGACCTTCTACCAGCGCTTCCGCCGCGAGGCGCAGAATTCGGCGTCGCTCAACCACCCCTCCATCGTGGCGATCTACGACACGGGCGAGGAGCGCACCGCAGACGGCGCGTTGCCCTACATCGTCATGGAACTGGTCGAGGGCGACACGATCCGGGACATCGTCAAGATGGATGGTCCGTTGGAGGTGGAACGCGCACTCGGGGTGATGGCCGACGTCTGCGGCGCCCTGGACTTCTCGCACAAGAAGGGGATCATCCACCGCGACGTCAAACCGGCGAACATCATGATCTCGCGCGACGGGGCCGTCAAGGTCATGGACTTCGGCATCGCGCGCGCGGTCAGCGACGCCAGCTCGACCCTCACCAACACCTCGTCCGTGCTCGGCACCGCCCAGTACCTCAGCCCCGAGCAGGCCCGGGGTGAGACGGTGGACGCCCGATCGGACCTGTACTCGGCCGGCTGCGTCCTGTACGAGATGGTCGCGGGAGCCCCGCCGTTCACCGGGGAATCGCCCGTCGCCGTGGCGTACCAGCACGTCCGCGAGTCACCGCAGCCGCCCTCCGCGATCAACCCGGAGATCGGCCGGTACGTCGACGCCGTGGTCATGCAGGCGATGGCCAAGAACCCCGAGAACAGGTACGACACCGCCGGGGACATGCGCACCGACCTGTTGGCCGTCCTGAGCGGCGGCCGACCGGCCGCCCCGCTGGTGCTGTCCGACGACGAGCTCGACGACGGACAACGGCCCGACGCCCCCCACGGATTCGCCGGGGCGGGCTACGGCTCGGGCCGCCCCGACC
>NZ_JAALEC010000650.1:0-1901 GCF_014145205.1 Dietzia sp. DQ11-44 | reverse complement strand
TATCCCCGCCGACCCGGGTCTCGGCCACGGCGGCGTGGACGGCGCGGGCGACGCGACCATCGAGGCGGCGGCCGACCAGGCCATCGCCCAGATCGCCGACTGGACCGGGATCCCGGACCTGGCCGAGCGGGTGGTCGTCCGTCGCACCATCGCGCCGGCGGACCTGGAGGACGATCTCGGCGCATGGCGCGGCACCGCCCTCGGCCCCGCCCACACGCTGGCCCAGAGCGCGTTCTTCCGGACCCGCAACGTCTCCAGGCACGTCGACGGTCTCTACTACGCGGGGGCGTCCACCATCCCCGGGATCGGGTTGCCGATGTGCCTCATCAGCGCCGAGCTGGTGCTCAAACACGTCCGTGGCGACACGGGGACCGCCCCGGTGGCGGAGCCCGGCGGGGGCACGGTGTTCGACAGGTGATCGGGCTGTCCTATCTCCTGGTCCAGGTGGTCTCCTTCGCCGGGATCCTGGTGATCGACCACCGCTGGAAGCTGGCGGCGTTCCGTGCGCCCGCCGCCGCGGCGCTCGCCGTCACCGCCTCCGTGGCGTTGCTGCTCACCTGGGACGTGCTCGGGGTGCGCAGCGGGGTGTTCTTCCGCGGACAGACCGACTTCATGACCGGGCTGCTGGTGGCGCCGGAGATCCCGTTCGAGGAGGTCGTGTTCCTGGCGTTCCTGTCCCACCTCGCGCTGGTGTGCGCGGCGGGGGTCTCGCGCGCGGTCGACCACGCGCGGGACTCCCGGGCGGCCAGGGCGTCCCGGCCCTCCCGGATGACGGGGGAACGCCGGTGACCAGCCTGTACACGACCCTCAACCTCACCATGTCCATCCCCGTGGTGGCCGTGGCCCTCCTCGCGGCCTGGCGCCTGCGCGGGCCCGAGAGACGCCGGTGGCTGATCGGGGTCGGCGGCGCGCTGCTGATCCTCATGATCCTCACCGCGGTCTTCGACAACATCATGATCTCGGCCGGGCTCGTGGCCTATGACGACTCGCTCACCAGCGGCATCCGCCTGGGTGTGGCGCCCATCGAGGACTTCGCCTACGCCGTGGCCGCGGCGGTCTTCGTGCCGTCGGTGTGGGCGTTGCTCACCGCGTCACCCCGGGTCGGGGCCGAGGTGGGGAGCCCGACGGTGTCGGGGAGGGGGGACGCGCTGCTGACGCGCGCCCCGGAGCCCGGCGACGACGACGAGGTCCGCACCCCCGAGCGGCCCGGGACGCCGGGACTGCTCACCACGCTGTTCTGGTCGTCCCGGCCGGTGTCGTGGGTCAACACCGCCGCGCCGTTCGCCCTGGCGTACTTCCTGGCGACCGGGGGGTTCGACCTCGTCGGCGTGATCGGCACGATCTTCTTCCTGGTGCCGTACAACCTCGCGATGTACGGGATCAACGACGTCTTCGACTACGAGTCCGACCTGCGCAACCCCCGCAAGGGCGGGGTCGAGGGGTCGGTGCTCGAGCGGTCCCGTCACACGGCCACCCTCGTGGCCTCGGCGGTGACCACCGTGCCGTTCCTCGTGTACCTGGTGCTGACGGGGACGGTGGAGTCGTCCCTGTGGCTCGCCGCGAGCGCGTTCGCGGTGATCGCCTACAGCGCCAAGGGTCTGCGGTTCAAGGAGATCCCGTTCCTGGACTCGCTCACCTCCGCGTTCCACTTCGTCTCCCCGGCGATCGTCGGCTGGACCATCGCCGGTGCGGAACTGACCGGGGGGGTGTGGGCGTGCCTGATCGCGTTCATGCTGTGGGGTGCGGCCTCGCAGGCCTTCGGGGCCGTGCAGGACGTCCGCTTCGACCGCGAGGCGGACCTGAAGTCCGTCGCCACCGTGCTCGGGGCCCGGGCCGCGGTGTGGTTCGCGCTGGCCTGCTACGCCGCGGCGGTGGTCGCCCTGTTGGCGGCGGCGCCGTGG
>NZ_JAALEC010000649.1:0-2692 GCF_014145205.1 Dietzia sp. DQ11-44 | reverse complement strand
CCGGCGGGCGGACCGACGCGGCCGCCGCAGGCCTCGGGTCGCGGTGTCCTGTACCTAGCAAGTGCTTGGTTGGTAGGGTGGCCGAATGACCAGCACGACCAGACGTGAGGAGCTCCTGGCGATCGCCGCCGGGCTCTTCGCCGAGCGCGGCCTCCGCGCCACCACGGTGCGAGACATCGCCGACGCGGCCGGCATCCTCTCGGGCAGCCTGTACCACCACTTCTCGTCCAAGGAGGCGATCGTAGACGAGATCCTCCGCGGATTCCTCGACTCGCTCTTCGGTGACTACCAGCGGATCGTCGACGCGGGGTCGTCGCCCCGGGAGACCCTCGAGGGGCTGGTGCGCGTCTCGTTCGAGGCCATCCACCGCCACCGCGACGAGGTGGCCATCTACCAGGACGAGCTCAAGCATCTCCGGGGCAACCCGAGGTTCGACTACCTCCGCGAGCGCAACACCGAGTTCCGCGAGATGTGGACCGACGTGCTGAGTCGGGGAATGGAGTCCGGGGAGTTCCGTCCCGACCTCGACATCCGGCTCACCTACCGGTTCCTCCGGGACACCGTCTGGGTGGCAGTGCGCTGGTACCGGCCGGAGGACGCCGACGACCACGCCGCGATCGCGGACCAGTACCTGCGCATCGTGCTCGACGGCCTGGCCGTCGACTGATCAGCACCACCCCATCCTGATCTCATACCCCCACGAGGAGACACATGACCAGCGTGACCGGCCGCGAGGCCTACGTGATCGACGCAGTCCGGACGCCCGCGGGCAAGCGCGGCGGCAGCCTGTCCGGCCAGCACCCGGCGGACCTGGCCGCGCACGTCATCCGCGCCGTCGTCGAGCGCACGGGAATCGACCCGGAGGTCGTCGACGACGTGATCTTCGGTTGCGTGGACGCCATCGGCCCCCAGGCGGGCAACATCGCGCGCTCCGCGTGGCTCGCGGCGGGGATGCCCCTCGGCGTGCCCGGCACGACCGTCGACCGCCAGTGCGGATCCAGCCAGCAGGCCATCCACTTCGGGGCCCAGGGGATCATGTCCGCGACCCAGGACGTGGTGCTGTTCGGTGGAGTCCAGAACATGAGCGCCCTGCCCATCTCGTCGGCCATGCTGGCGGGTCGCGAGTACGGGTTCGACGACCCGTTCACCGGCTCCACCGGGTGGGTCGAGCGCTTCGGCGCCCAGGAGATCTCGCAGTTCAACGGCGCGCAGATGATGGCCGACAGGTGGGACATCTCCCGCGAGGAGATGGAGCAGTGGGCGCTGCAGTCGCACTCCCGCGCCCGCGCCGCGATCGCCGAGGGCCGGTTCGCTGGTGAGTACGTTCCGCTGGCCGGACTCGAGTCGGACGAGACCACCCGTGAGACCACACTCGAGAAGATGGCCTCGTTGCCGGTGCTCGCCGAGGGCGGATCGCTGACCGCCGCGGTGGCGTCACAGATCTCCGACGGCGCCTCGGCGGGGCTGCTCGCCTCCGCCGAGGCGGTGGAGAAGTACGGCCTGACGCCGCGTGCCCGGATCCACCACCTCACCGTGCGCGGCGACGATCCGGTGATGATGCTCTCCGCGCCGATCCCCGCCACCCGGTGGGCCCTGGAGAAGACCGGCCTGACGATCGACGACATCGACGTGGTGGAGATCAACGAGGCGTTCGCGCCCGTCGTGTTGGCGTGGATCAAGGAGATCGGCGCCGATCCGGCCCGGGTGAATCCCAACGGCGGCGGCATCGCGCTCGGCCACCCGCTCGGCGCCACCGGCGCGAAGCTGTTCGCCACGCTCCTCAACGAGCTCGAGCGCACCGGTGGCCGCTACGGCCTGCAGACGATGTGCGAGGGCGGCGGCACCGCCAACGTGACGATCATCGAGCGCCTGGACGCCTGACGGCTCAGCCGCGGCTCCGCAACGCAAGCGGGCCCCGCACCGACTGGTGCGGGGCCCTTCTGCGTGTGCTGTCAGTTCTCGGTGTCGCCGGCAGCCGAGAGGGTGTCGAGGTTCAGCTCGCCACCGGCCTCGCCGCCGAGCAGGCCGAGGACGCTGCCGAGGCCACTGTCATCGCCCTCGCCGGTGGCGGCGGAGAGGGTTCCGAGGGTGTCCTCGGTCGACAGTCCACCGAGGCTGCCCTGGATGGCGTCGATCGGGTCGCCGACGAGCACGGGCCCGGCGATGTCCGGGTCGCCGAGCAGGCAGTAGGTGACCACCGCGTACACGTTGGACGGCACGGTGGCCGACACCGTGACGTCACCCAGCGTGACGTTGGCGAGCGGGGTGGGCACGAGGCCGGAGGTCTGGAGGAACGTCACGTCGGAGGTGCCGCTGACCAGGTCGCCGATCGCGTCGAGGTCCAGGTTCGAGAGCGCCTCGAGCTGCGCGGCGAGTGCCGCTGCGCTGGACGTGGGGACCGCCGCGGCGACACAGGTGTCGATATCGGCGATGCCGTCCTTCTCGAAGGTGACGGAGATCGTGTTGCCGTCGACCACGGGCGAGGAGGGGGTGGCGGCGGACGCGGCGCCGGCGCCGGCGAGGGTCAGGGCGGCGGTGGCGCCGAGGACGGCCGCGGTACGGACGGCGGTACGGGGGGAGGTCATAGTGTTCTCCTGAGGGTGTGTGGTGGAGTCCGCGGTTGGCGGACAACGGGTCTCAGAATAGGCCAAGAAACTCCTGAGGAAGTGCTGATTAGGCGAAGATGACCGCA
>NZ_JAALEC010000648.1:0-15430 GCF_014145205.1 Dietzia sp. DQ11-44 | reverse complement strand
TGGCCTGTATGGCCGGCGGGTGCGGTAGTGGAGTTGCTGGTGTGCCGGATGGGGTTCTAGCCGAAATTCCGCAGGGTCTCCAGGCGCTGATGCGCCTGGCCCATGATCCGTTGGATCAGCTCGTCGCAGCTGGGCAGGTCCTCGATCATCCCCACGACCTGACCGGAGGCCAGGACGCCCGCCTCGGTGTTCCCCTCGACCAGGCCGGCCTTGAGCAGCATCGGGGTATTGGCGGCCATGACGATCTGCTGCCAGGTGCGGTCGGAGGCCTTCTTCATGTTGAGGCCGTCCCTGGCGAGGGCCTGCCACTTCATGCCCGTCATGGACTTGAACTTGTTGGCGTTCTGGACGGCCGCCAGCATCCCCTTGACGGGGCTGCCCGACTCGAGGGCGTTGACCAGGCCGGTGCGCAGGACGCGGTGCGGCATGCCGTCGACACGGGTGGAGACGACGGTGTCCTGCAGTCCCTTCTCCAGGTACTGCTGCTTGACCGCATCCGGCACGCGGGAGTCGCTGGTGAGCAGGAACCGCGTGCCCATCGCGACACCGGCGGCTCCGTAGGCGAGCGCGGCCACCAGGCCACGGCCGTCGAAGAACCCTCCCCCCGCGATCACGGGGATGGAGGTGTTCCCGGCTCCGCCGAGGGCGTCGATGACACTCGGCAGCAACAGCGTCGTGGCCACCGGTCCGGTGTGTCCACCGCCCTCGCCGCCCTGGACGATCACCGCGTCGGCGCCCCAGGAGGCCACCTTGACGGCGTGTTTGGCCGCACCGATCGAGGGGACGACGACGAGACCGTTCTCCTTCAACCTGGCGATCAACTCCGGTTTGGGCGCGAGAGCGAACGACGCGACGCGCACACCGTGGCGGATCATCAGCTCGCACCGCTCGGCGGCGTCCTCGGCATCGGCCCGGAGATTGACCCCGAAGGGCTTAGTGGTCAGCTCCTTGGTGCGCACTATCGCGTTCTCGAGTTCCGAGAACGTCATCGTGGCCGAGGCGATGATCCCCAGGCCCCCGGCGTTGGCGGTGGCCGCGGTGAGCTCCGGTCCGGACACCCAGCCCATACCCGTCTGGACGATCGGGTACTCGACTCCGACCAGTTCGGTGAAAGCCGTGGTGATGGTGGGGGCGTTCACGCGGCCGGCACCTCACGGTCGCGGAACCCACGCGGGTCGAGGACCTCGCGGATGAGGTGGAGCTCCTCGGCGGACGGGTCGCGGGTGACCCCCGCCTCGGCCAGCCCCTCGATCTCGAACCCGGTGTTGTCCGCGACCTCGTCCGCGGTGACGCCCGGGTGGAGGCTCACCGCGCGCATGCCGCGGTCGGCGCCGCCGAAGTCGAAGACGCCCAGGTTGGAGACAACGCGGTGGATGTGGTGGAAACGGAACGCGGGGTCGCCCTCGCGATAGCGGTCATAGCCCACGCCACAGATGATGTCGACCTTCTCCGTGAAGACACGGGTGGAGTGCTTGCCCACCCAGTAGCTGGTGGCGTGGTTGATCGAGTTGCCGGGCGCCCCGCGCAGGCCGAACATCTGCCGGCTCGGCTTCTGGACGTCGTCGCCGAAGGCCGAGAGGTTCTGGTTGCCGAAGCGGTCGATCTGGTTGGCGCCCATGACCACGTGGCGGGTGCCGGCCTGGAGGACGTCGAACACGCGGGGGAACGGGATGTACCCCTCGAAGTCGATGACCTTGCCCAACGGCGGGGTCTGGGCCAGGAAGCGGTACTCGCCGTCGGTGATGAGCAGGTCCGGCTCGGTGGTGAGACGCGCGAGGCGGGCGCCGATGGTGGCCATCGGCGTCATGGGGGAGGCGAAGATCTCGCCGGCACCGGCGAAGATCTCCGCGCATGCGATGGCGCAGTACTCGGCCCTGGTCGCGGACTCGGTGTCGGGCTGGGTCGTGACGTCGGTCATCACTTGGCTCCCTTCTTGGCGGCCTTCTCGGCGGCGACCTTCTGCGCGAACGCGGTGACCGCCTTCTGGTAGTCCTCCTCGGACCCGGAGAGGAACTCCGAGACGAACGACTGCCAGGAGTCCTCGTCCTTGGCCGCGGAGGCGTAGTGCCGCTGGAAGGCCTCGTCGCGGCCGTAGCCGCCGGCAAAGGTGAAGTGTGCGCCGCTCGGCGCCTCGGAGACGGTGTCGACGAACATGCGCGAGAGCAGCATGCGCTGTGGCCCGACCTCGTTCATCAACGTGTCAGCGGAGTCCACGACCTCGTCGACCTCGAGCAGGACCGTGTCGGCGGCCATCGCGTAGAGGTCGTCGAAATAGCCGTCGACGCCGGTGTACGCGGCGTTGCCGTGCTTGTCGGACTTGTCCAGGTGGATCAGGGCGGCGTCCATGCGCAGGGCCGGCATCGCCACCAGCGTCTCGGTCTCACCGCCCACCGGATACGGCGAGTCGACGGTCTTGAGCTCGTCGCCCCAGAATCGGAACACGTCCGAGCCGAGACCGGCGCGCGTGGGCAGGAACGGCAGGCGGTGCGCCGCGGCGGTGAGGCCGGCGCGGACCATGCCCTCGTCCATCTCGCGCGAGATGATCGCTCCCTCGGTGCGGCGGCGTGCGAACCACGGGTCGTAGAACGGCGCAGAGTCCAGTGAGACGAAGCCGTAGTAGGCCTTGGAGACCTTCCCGGCCGAGCACAGCAGCCCGAGGTCAGGGCCTCCGAAGGTGACGACCGTGAGGTCGGTCAGGTCCTCGCGGCGCAGGATCGCGCGGATGAGCGCCATCGGCTTGCGCCGCGAACCCCAACCGCCGATGCCGATGGTCATGCCGCTGGAGAGGCGTCCCACGGCCTCGTCGAGACTGGTGCGCTTGTCGCGCGGGGTGGGGGTCGTCGTCACTTGTTCTCGCCCGTCCTCTCGGATCTGTTGTCTCGTCTGTCCAGGTTCCGGCCCGTCTTGACGAACTCATCCCGGTGCTCGTCGGCCACGCCGGCGAGGTTGAGCTCGAAGGTGAAGCCCTGCTCCATGCGGTACGAGGTCTTCACGTCGACCGGGTCGATGTGGTTGATGGCTTCCTTGGCCGCGCGGATCACCCGGGTGTCCTTGGCGGCGATCGTCTCCGCGAGGTCACGCGCCGCGGCGTCCAGCCGGTCACGGGGCACCACCTCGTAGACGGTCCCCCACGAGTGGAGCTGCTGGGCGGTGACGTTGCGCGACGTGAAATACAGGGTGCGCATCATGTGCGCGGGGACCATGCGCGCCAGGTGCGTGGCGGCGCCGAGCGCCCCCCGGTCCACCTCGGGCAGCCCGAACACCGCGTCGTCGGAGGCGACGATGCAGTCCGCGTTCCCCACGAGTCCGATTCCGCCGCCGACGCAGAACCCGTTCACGGCGGCGATCACGGGGACCGCGCACTCGTAGACGGCGTTGAAGGCCACGTAGCACCCGCGGTTGGCCGCCAGCAGGTGGTCGAAGCCCTCGAAGTCCTGCATTTCCTTGATGTCGACACCCGCGTTGAACCCCCGGCCCTCGGCCCGGAGGATCACCACGTGCACCTCCGGGTCGCGCCCGGCGGCGAGGATCTGCTCGCCGAGTTCGAACCATCCCGCGGACGGGATGGCGTTGACGGGGGGAAAGTCGACGGTGACGGTCGCGATGCCGTCTGCTCCCTTGTCGACACTGATGCCCATGGTGCTCCCTTCGCACGCCGCCGCTGCGCTTCAGCGGTCGGGTGACTAACCAAACGCTTGCTTGGTAGGCTAGCACGCATGTCGAACATCGATCTGGGTCTGGCGGGCACTGTCGTCCTCGTCACGGGCGGCGTCCGCGGCGTCGGCGCGGGGATCAGCAGGGTCTTCCGCGAAGCCGGCGCCGTCGTCGTCACCTGCGCGCGGCGCCCCGCCGACGACGGGTCCGACGTGGCGGATCTCGAGTTCCATTCCGTCGACCTCCGCGACCCCGACGCGGTCCGCGCGATGGTCGACCGGATCGTGGAACGGCACGGCCGGCTGGACGTGGTGGTCAACAACGCCGGCGGTGCGCCGTTCGCCTTGGCGGCCGACGCCAGCGCCAACTTCCACTCCAAGATCATCGCGTTGAACCTGCTGTCCGCGCTCACGGTGGCCCAGGAGGCGAACCGGGTGATGCAACCGGCCGGCGGGGCGATCGTCAACATCTCGTCGGTCTCCGGCCACCGGCCCTCGCCCGGGACCGCCTCGTACGGCGCGGCCAAGGCCGGCATCGACTCGCTCACGCAGTCGCTCGCCGTCGAATGGGCGCCCGCCGTGCGGATCAACTCTGTGGTGGTGGGCCCGGTCAAGACCGAGCTCGCCGAGATGCACTACGGGGACTCCGAGGGCGTGGCAGCGGTCGACGCCACCATCCCCATGGGCCGAATGGCGGACCCGCGGGACGTGGGCCAGGCGGCCGCGTTCCTGGCCTCACCGTTGGCGGCCTACATCACGGGCGCCGAACTCCTGGTCCACGGTGGCGGCGAGAAGCCGGCGTTCCTCTCGGCTGCCAACGCCAACACCAGTTCCTGACATCACCGAACAACTATCCAAGGAGAACCATGGGAATCTGCGACGGACGCGTCGTCATCGTCACCGGTGCGGGCCGCGGCATCGGCCGGGAGCACGCCCTGGCCTTCGCGGCCGAGGGAGCCAAGGTCGTGGTCAACGACCTGGGCGCCGGGCTCGACGGCTCGGACGTGGGGGAGTCCCCGGCGGAGCAGGTCGTGGCCGAGATCAAGGCTGCCGGCGGCGACGCCGTGGTCAACGGCAACGACATCTCCTCGTGGGAAGGTGCACGTGAACTCGTCCAGCAGGCGATCGACCACTTCGGGGGACTCGACGTGCTGGTCAACAACGCCGGTTTCCTCCGCGACAAGATGCTCGTCGGCATGGGGGAGCAGGACTGGGACAACGTGATCACCGTCCATCTCAAGGGCCACTTCGCGCCGTTGCGGCACGCCGCCGAGTACTGGCGCGCCGAGTCGAAGGCCGGCCGCCCCCGCCAGGCCCGGGTCATCAACACCTCGTCGGGAGCCGGACTCTTCGGTTCGGTGGGGCAGGGCAACTACGCCACGGCGAAGGCCGGCATCGCGCTGCTGACCATCCAGACCGCCGCGGAGATGAAGGGCTACGGCGTCACCGCCAACGCCATCGCTCCCGCCGCACGGACCCGCATGACCACCTCCGCTGGAGAGGGCATGGCCTCGCAGATGGCCGCGCCGGAGGACGGCTCCTTCGACGCCATGGACCCTGCCAACGTCTCGCCGCTGGTCGTGTGGCTCGGGTCGGCGGAGTCGGCCGAGGTCACCGGCCGCGTGTTCGAGGTCGAGGGCGGGAAGGTCACCGTGTGCAACGGATGGCAGCGCGCCGCGTCCGAGGACAAGGGTGCCAAGTGGGACCCGGCAGAGCTCGGATCGGTGGTCCCGCGACTGCTCTCCGAGTCCCCGGCGCCGGTACCCGTGTACGGCGCTCGCTGAGCTCGCCGGCCTGAACCGCGCCCGGCCTGAACTGCGAGAAGGAGCCCCGCACCGTGATGGTGCGGGGCTCCTTTTCTGATGCCAGGCTCGACGCCCGGCATCAGGTGACTCAGTTCTCGGGATCCGGGCAGTCCTGCGCGTAAACCGATCCGGCGTTCGCGAGCTGGTCGACCTGCTCCTGCGGCAGATCGCAGATCGTGGGCAGCGGCGGCAGACCGGGCATCGGCGGCAGGGCCGGGAGCGCCACGCCTCCGTTGATCGCGGCGCCCGCGAGGACGAGCGTGCCACCCAGCGACAGGACCGGCAGCAGGGCGACTCCCGAGCCGCCTTCGCCGCCGAGGCTGGCCGCAGCCTCCAGCGAGCCGAGCGCGCCCGCCTCTGAGCCGAGGTTGGTCGAGAACGTGCCCTGGACGGAGCCGTTCTCCAGCGAACCGGTCAGCGCGGTGAGTGAACCGTTGACCTCGGTGAGTTCGCCGAAGGAACCGGTTAGCACATCGGCACTGCCGCCGGTGGAACCGGTGATCAGGTCCGAACTCTGGCCCGTGGAGCCACTGTTGCCCGAGAGGGATCCGGAGACCTCCTCGATGGAACCGGACAGCGCCGGCAGGATCCCGCCCTCGGCGATCGACCCGATGATCGGATCGGCGGAGTTGCTCTCCACCGAGCCGGCGAGCTGGTTGGCGGAGCCGTTCGTCAGCGACCCGGCGATCCCGTCACCGACGAGTTCGGCGGAGCCGCCGATCCCTGCGGTGGAACCGTCCGGGAAGTTGGCGGACAGCGGCGGGAGCTCCGCCGATCCGCCGAGGAAGTTGAGCTCGGTCGACAGGGGCGACATTCCGGTGGAGCCCATGCCCTCCGAACCGGTGAGGGGCGCGAGGTCGGAGGAGGTGAACTCCGCAGAACCACCGAGGAGATCGAGTTCCGTGGACAGCGGCGTCATTCCGAGTGAGCCGACCTCGGTGGAGCCGAACTCGGCCGAGCCACCGAGGAGCTCCGTGGACAGCGGCGTCATGCCGGTCGATCCCACGTCGCCCGACCCCACCAGGAGTTCGGTGGACAGCGGGGCCATGCCCGCCGAGCCGACGAGCGGAGCGAGGTCCGAGGAGGTGAAGCCCGCGGAGCCGCCGAGTAGGTCGGTGGACAGCGGGGCCATGCCGAGCGAGCCGACGTCGGTGGAGCCGAACTCGGCGGAGCCACCGAGCAGGTCGGTGGACAGCGGCGGGAGCTCCGACGAGGCGGGAAGCTCCGCCGATCCGCCGAGCAGGTCGCTGGACAGGGGCATCATGCCGAGGGAACCGATATCGGTCGAGCCGAACTCGGCGGAACCCCCGAGGAGGTCTGTGGAGAGCGGAGCCATGTCCGTGGAACCGATTTCCGACGAGCCGCCGAGCAGGTCCGAGCTGGCCGGCAAGGCAGACGACCCACCGAGAGGATCGGAGCTGAGAGCGGGCAGCTCGGAGGAACCGCCGAGGGGATCCGAGCTGAAGGCGGGAAGGTCAGACGACAGCCCCGCCGAGCTGGGGAACTCCGAGGAGCCGGGGAACGATGCGGAGCCCTCGAGCGGGCTCAAGCCTGACGATCCCCCGGCGAGGTCACCGGCGGAACCGGTAAACGGGTCGAGGAGATCGCCGATAATCCCGAAATCCGGGAGGGCGCTCTGGGCGCTGGCAGTACCGGTTGCACCGGAGATGGCGAGCGCCGCGGTCGCAGCGACGGCTGCGGCCTTTGTTGACTTGTTCACGGAAGAAGTCCTCTCAATGGTGGTGGTCCTGTCGGTACCGCGTCTAACTGGTGCTCGCCGGACCGGCTGCTTCACCTAGATGAGAATCCTCTAAGGCTGAGTGTGTGTCAACGGTTTGCTCAGGAAGTGGTACGCAAGTGGCCAATGAGGTGATATGGGGTTGATAAACAGTCGTCAACACCTGTGCACGGGGTAAACGAACCCCCAGAACGACGCGATCGCGGACGCGGGGCGCCCGGCTGAACCGCAGCGGCCGGGTGGGATCCCGGGCAGACGACAGCGGCCGGGGCCTCTCGCGTGGAGAGGTCCCGGCCGGGGTAGGGGTGCCGGTGTCAGCCGAGCGGTTCGCAGATCACCACCGGGATGACCCTGCTCGTGTTGGCCTGGTACGAGGCGAAGTCCGAGTAGCGCTCGACGAGGCGGGGCCAGAGTTCGGCGCGCTCCTCTGCGGTCGCCTCCCTCGCCGTCATCGCCCGGGTCCTCCGCCCGACCTGGATGGTGACCTCGGGGTTCACCAGGACGTTCCTGTACCACTGTGGGTGCTTGGGCAGTCCGCCCTGTGAGGCGACCAGGAGGACCCGGTCACCGTCGGGGAGATGGAGCAGCGGCACCGTGCGCGGTTCGCCGGACTTGCGCCCCGTCGTGGTCACCAGGCAGACCGGAACCGGTGCCTTCAACGCCGATCCCACCCGCCAGTTGCCTCCGATACGGCCGCCGGAGACGCGGTACGTCCAGGTGTTGACCCGGGACATCACCTTGATGATGCCGAGGACCCACGGCTTGGACCGCCGGGGATCGTCCACGCCGGTCTCCACCCCGGGATGCCTCTCGCTCACTTCGACCCCGGCAGCGGCGCGCGGACGATCACGTGCTTGCCCGGGAAGAACGCCGCCAGCTCGCGTCGGCTCTCCTTCAGTGCGGCCAGGCCGAAGCCCTTCTTGCGCTCCTCGGGGTGGATCCAGATGGCCACGTCGACATCGCCGTCGTCGATCTGCTCACCGAACACCAGGCCCACCGGCTGGTCGCGAGAGGTATCCACCGCGACGAACCACATGGCCGACTCGGCCTCGACGCGCCGCAGTCCCTCGCGCAGTTCGGCCTCGGTCTTCTGTTCGTCCCACGCGCCGCCGGTCGCGGAGGTCTCGTCCGAGGACCGGGAGTGGAAGAGGGACTTGTGGTGCTCCGAGTCGCGGAACGGGTGCAGGGTGAACCCGCCCGGTCCCGTCGGAGCGGATGCGTCGCCCGGCTGGCCCAGAAGGTTCTCCAGCGGCGCCCGGAGTACGTCTTCGGCCTCTTCGGAGGAGATGGAGAGGAGGTCGGCCAGTGCCGCTGCGGCGTCCTGCCTGGTCTCCACTGACGCGAGGGCGGCGAAGACCTCGCTCCTGCGGGCCGCGGCTGTCTCGATGGCGTTGCTGCTCATGTCAGATCCTCTCGATGATGCTCGCCGAGGCCTGGGCGCCGCCCGCGCACATCGTGATGAGGGCGCGGTCGCCGTCCGTGCGCTCGAGCTCGTGCAGGGCGGTCGTGATTAGCCTAGCGCCGGTGCTACCGACGGGATGTCCGATCGCGATGGCGCCGCCGTTGACGTTGACCTTGTCCATGTCCGGCCCGTGAACCTGCGCCCAGCTGAGCAGGACGGAGGCGAAGGCCTCGTTGCACTCGAAGAGGTCGAAGTCGGAGATGGACATCCCCGACCGGTCGAGTACGCGTTGGGTGGCCTGGACGGGGCCGTCGAGGTGGTACTCGGGCTCGCCGCCGACCAGTGCCTGGTGGACGATCCGCGCGCGGGGTCGGAGTCCGTGTGCCTTGGCGACGTCCTCGTCCATGAGCAGGACCGCGGCCGAACCGTCGGACATCTGGCTGGACGTGCCCGCGGTGTGCAGGCCACCCTCGAGCACCGGCGTGAGGCCGGCGAGCGCCTCCGCAGTGGTCTCGCGCAGGCCCTGGTCGCGGGTGACGGACACCGTCTCGCCGGTGTACGTGCCGTCCTTGAGGCGCTCGGGGGCGTCGACCGCGAAGGTCTCACGGTCGAACCGGCCCTCGTCCCACGCCCGCTTGGCGTTGGCCTGGGACCGGACGCCGAGCTCCTCGAGCTGCTCACGGGTGATCCCGCGCCGGTTAGCGATCCGGTCGGCCGCGGTGAACTGATCCGGCAGGTCCACCGTCCAGTCGTCGGGGCGGGGCATGCCGTTGGAACCGTCACCCACGGCGGCGCGCAGGGCGATCCAGCTCATCGACTCCACCCCGCAGGCGATACCCACGTCCATGGCTCCGGCGTGGATGAGATTGGCGATGAAGTGGATGGCCTGCTGCGCGGACGAGCACTGGCAATCGATGGTCGTACACGCGGTCTGCCACGGCAGTCCGGAGGCGAGCCACGCGCCGCGGGTGACGTTGTTGCCCTGGGCGCCGGCCTGGGTGACGCACCCTCCGACGACCTGCTCGACGAGCGACGCGTCTATCTCGGCGCGACGGATGACCTCTTTCTGGGAGGCGCCCAACAGATGCGCGGGGTGCAGGCCCGACAACGCGCCGCGAGCCTTGCCGATCGGGGTGCGAACGGCCTCGACGATGACGGGATTGCCCATGGTGGTCCTTCCGGATGACCGGGCACGACGGATCGGGTGCCCAGGGGGAACGTGTTCTAGTATGGTGGGTGGAACGTGTTCTAGATTACCGCTCGGGTCCCGGGTTCGCAGTATCCCGGGGTCGTCGGTCGACGAGCACGAGACGCATCCGACGCGGTCAAGGAGTACCAGTGCAGGCAGTCACCATCCCCGAAGGTTTCGACTTCACGGACCCGGAGCTCTACGAGAAGCGGCTCCCGCATCCGGAGTGGGCTCATCTCCGTCGCACCGAACCGATCCGGTGGTGCTCCAACGAGCCCGGGGCCGACGGCTTCGACGACCACGGGTACTGGGTGGTCACCAAGCACGAGGACGTCAAGGAGATCTCTCGGCGCACCAACGAGGTGTTCTCCACGTTCGAGAACACCGCGATCCCGCGCTTCGCACCGGGAACCGAGCGCGAGATCGTCGAACTGACCCGCCTGCTGTTCATCAACCAGGACGGCGAAGAGCACAAGAAGTACCGGCGCACCATCTCCAAGGGCTTCACCCCGCGCAACATCGAGAAGCTCCGCGACCACCTCGCCGAGAAGGCGCGGGTCATCGTCGAGACCGCGGCCGCCAAGGGCAGCGGCGACTTCATCACCGAGGTGGCCTCCGAGCTGCCTCTGCAGGCGATCGCCGAGCTCATCGGCATCCCCCTCGAGGACCGGCACCAGATCTTCGAGTGGTCCAACCAGATGACCAGCTACGACGTGCCCGGCAAGGTCGAAGAGTCGCAGATGGCCAACGCCATGGTCCTGTCCTACGCGCAGGAGCTCGCGGCCAAGCGCGAGATCGACCCCCGTGACGACCTGGTCACCAAGCTCATCCAGGCCGACATCGACGGTGAGAGGCTCACCGCCGACGAGTTCGGCTGGTTCGTGGTGCTGCTGGCCGTGGCAGGCAACGAGACCACCCGCAACGCCACCACGCACGGGATGATCGCCTTCCTCGACAACCCCGACCAGTGGGAGCTGTTCAAGGCCGAGCGCCCCGCGACCGCCTACGACGAGATCCTCCGCTGGGCCTCGCCGATCACCTCGTTCCAGCGCACCGCCACCGAGGACGTCGAGATCGGGGGCGTGACCATGAAGAAGGGCGACCGCGCCGCCATCATGTACGGCTCGGCGAACTTCGACGAGGACGTCTTCGAAGACCCCTTCTCGTTCAACATCCTCCGGGACCCCAACCCGCACCTGAGCTTCGGCGGGAACGGCCCGCACTACTGCATCGGGGCGAACCTGGCCAGGCTGCAGATCGAACTGATCTTCAACGCCATCGCCGATCACCTCCCCAACCTCGAGGCGCTCGGCGAGCCGTCCCGCATCCGCTCGGGGTGGCTCAACGGCATCACCGAGTGGTCGGTCGACTACAAGTGCCCGGTCATGCGCTGATCTGATCCCGGTACGCCGCTCGGCCCACGGCCCCGACTCCGCCTTCTCGCCAGGCCGGGTCGGGGCCGTCGGTCATCTCAGGGCAGGCCTCGTCGTCGTCTTCCCGGGAGGCTCCATCGATTCGGCCGAACCTCGTCGGGCGGATGCGGGAGAAGGCAGGGTGGAGGGCATGCTCGACCACCGCCACGTCGACCGCGACGGCGTTCGTCTCCACTACGTCGTCGCCGAACCGGAGCCGGCACCCGCGGACGGCCCCCCGGGCACCGTGGTCCTCCTCCACGGTTTCCCGCACTTCTGGTTCACCTGGCACCGCATGATCCCCGTCCTCGCCGCAGCCGGGTGGCGGGTCATCGCGCCCGACCTGCGCGGCATGGGTGGTTCGGATGCGCCGGCCGACGTCCAGGCCTACTCGCCGCGCGAGGTGGTCGACGACGTCCTGGCGGTGTGCGACGCCGAGGGTGCGGCGCGCGTGGTGGTGGTGGGCTTCGATTTCGGCGCGGGCGTCGCGTACGACACCTGCCATCTGGAACCGGGGCGGGTGCGCGCGGTGATCGGGATGGAGAACCCGTTCATGGGTACCGCCGGGTCGGTGCCGCCGCTGGAGGGTTCGGCGATGATGGCCGAGAAGCACTTCCTGCACCTGAACTACTTCACGCAGCCGGGAGTGGCGGAGGCCGATCTCGCCGGTCGCGAGCGGGAGTTCCTCACCCGGGTCTTCTACGCCCTGTCCGCGGAGTACCACTACCTCGACGTCTGGCAGCACCCCCCGGGGTCGACCTATCTCGAGGCACTGCCCGAGGCGCCGCCGCTGCCGTGGCCGTGGTTGTCCGTCGAGGAGATGGACGCCTACGAGGCCGAGTACGCCCGCACGGGGTTCGCCGGCCCGCTGCAGTGGTACCGGGCGATGGACGTGTCGTGGTTCGCGCGCAAGGAGTTCGAGCGGCAGACCAACCCCGTCCCGTTCTACTTCCTCTACTCCGAGCACGACCCGGACCTCGAGGGCTTCCACGGCCGGGATCCGCTCTCTAAGCTGGGGCGTCATCACGACGATGTGCGGATGGTCCGGGCGATCTCCTCACCGGCGGGGCATCTCATGCACCTGGAGGCCACGGAGGACACCAACCGGGAGATCCTCGCCTGCCTGGCGGACATCGCGGCCGCCGTTCCTGCCTGAGGCACTCGGCAGGCGCATGTCACCCCGCCCCCGCCCGAGCTCGCACCCGACTACCTCTCCAGCACGCCCCTCGACTGCTCCGAGCCTGGTTGGCGGACACGAGCTTCCGGTTGGCGGACAGGGGCTTCGGGTTGGCGGACATTTTTCGCGTTTCAGGCCCGGTTTTCGCATATCGGGTCCGCCAGCTGCGAGGGGTGTCCGCCAACGGCGAGGACATGGCCGCCAAGCGAGGTGGGGTGCCCGCCAGCTGCCACGCGAGGGCTCGTTCAGGATGAAGTCAGGTGCTGGAGGTCTCGTCGGGCGCGGGTCAGGGCACTCGCGATATGGCCGATGACCTCCTCCGGGCGCATTCCCTTTGTCACACGGACGACCTGCCAGCCAAGGTCCGCCAACCGAGCGGTGATCCGGAGGTCCCGGCGCCACTGTTCCGGATCTCCGTGATGCCTGCCGTCGTAGAAGATCGCGACCTTCTCGCGGGCGTACGCGAGGTCGGCAATTGTGAGGAGATGCCCCGACGGTTCGCATATCTCGAACTGCGAGACAGGCTGAGGCAGTGAAGAGCGCTCGATTCTGAGCCGGAGGAGGCTCTCCTGCGGAGAGTGCGCGTCCGCGTCGCAGGCGTCGAGCAGTCGAACCACCCTCGAGACCCCGTGTTGGCCGGGCATCCGCGTTGCAGCGTCGGCAACCGCGCGCACGCTGGTGTTGGTGGCGAAGCACACGGAGTCCACGATGCAGATCCTCCGATCAGCGCCAGTGGACCACCTTGCCACGTCGACCGCGGTTCGGGCTGGTGCGGTAATTCGTACTCCGCCGATCTCGCACGCGTCCGCGGCCGGGATGGGTTGCCGCAGCCGGCGCTCCCGAACCCCGGTCGGCACGCGGGGCTCGGCTGAGGTGAAGACATCGACGACGCCGTTGCCCCGCTCTGTCGAGTACCAGTGTTCCCCATGGAGGTACGCGGCGGACCACCCTCCGATCACCGCGTCTGCAGGCGCCCAGATGTCGACCGCACGAATGAAGTCCCACCTGCTCAGCCGTGCCCCCTTCGCGGCGTACACACCGGGGACGATCATTCTGAACGCCGATCGGAGCGCGTATCTCGTCACCAGTCCGGTCTCGAGAGCCTGGCTCGCCGCGAATGGCTGCCCGCCTGCAACCGCATCCGCCAACGAGGCGGGGAGCGGGGTGGGAGGCCGGGTGTCTCGGAATCGCCGGTCGCGTCTCATGGCGCCAATCCTGACCGGTCATCACGTGTCGACCGGCGGGTGACGACGTCCATGTGGACAGGAATGACGACGATTCACAGGAACTACGACGAGTTCAGTCCGCCGGGCTCACGTGGCGGTCCGGCAGACCGGGCGGACCCGCTCCCCGAGTTGGCGGACATGCTTCCTCAGCTGGCGGGCAGGAGGTGCCAAAATGGGCCCGGAATCGCACGAGAAGTCCGCCAACCGCGGAGGCAAGTCCGCCAACCGCGGGGGCAAGTCCGCCAACCGCGGGGGCATGTCCGCCAACCGCGGGGGTATGTCCGCCAGGCAGGCTGGCCGGGGGCTGACGAGACCTGGGCAGGGCTAGGAACCGAGACCGTACTTCTCGCCGAAGGCGGCGATGGATTCGAGCTTCTGCTCGGTGGAGCAGTCGAACCCGTGGCCGTCGACCATCCAGGGCATCACGATGATGTCGGTGACCCCGGCCTCGGCCAGCTCCGTGAAGCCCCGGGTGCCGAAGCGGTCCAGGCACACCACCTGGATGGCGAAGGGTTTGCCGTCGCCGCGGTCGGCCAGTGAGCGCCCGTCGGCCTCGAGGAGCTCGCCCAGGCGCGTCACGGTGGCCACGATCTCGTCGTAACCCATCATGGCGCTGGTCCAGCCCTGGCCCACGCGCGCGGCCCGCTTGAGCGCGATCTCGGTGTGTCCGCCCACGTAGAACGGCACCTGCTCGCTGGGCGCGGGGGTGAAGATCAGCTCGTCGAAGTCGAAGTGCTGGCCGTGGAACTCCATCCACTCACCCCGCAGGGCCTGGCGCATGATCGCCAGCGACTCGTCCGTGCGCTTGCCGCGGCCCTTGAACGGCGCGCCGCACCACTCGAACTCGTTGGGGTCCCAGCCGATGCCCACGCCCAGGTCCAAGCGGTTCCCGGTGAGCAACGCCACCGAGGCCACCTGCCTGGTGAGCAACAGCGGATTGCGCGGGCCGACCTTGAGCACCTGCGGGCAGAAGCGGATGGTCGAGGTGGCCCCGCCCATGGCCGCGGAGGCGATGAGCGGCTCCACCCACTGGGTGTTCTCGTCCCACATCCGCGAGCCGTCGGGGGTGTACGGGTAGTCCTCGTCCTGGCGTCGCGGGTGGAACAGCGAGTCGGGCAGGACGATCCGGTCGAAGCCGGCGGCCTCGGCACCGCGGGCGATATCGATGATCTGATCGACGGGGGAGAAGGAGATGGGGACGGAGAACTCGGCGTCCACTACGCGGCCCATGGTCACTGGCCCTTTCCGGCGGCGCCGGCGATGGCGGCCCTGTCGTCGTCGGTGAGCGGCCGCAGTCCCGAGGCCATGGCCACGTCCTGCTCCCAGAAGGCGCGAAGGGAGACCAGACGACCGTCGGCGTCGACGCGGTAGTCCACGGCGATGTCGATCTCCATGATGCTGGAGCCCATGTGGGTGCGCATGGTGCCGACGCAGAGCAGTTCGTCGCCCGCGGCGATCCCCCGATCGAAGCGGAACTCGATGTGGTCCGGGGTGGCCACGGCTTTCTCCCAGAACTCCAGGAGTCGCGTCGTGCCGGTGTGGCCGATTCCCTCGGCGTCGAACATCGACGGACCCACGGGATCCTCGATGGTGCCCTCGGGAGACCATCCGGCGATCCAGGCATCGCGGTCGCCGGCGTTGGTCGCGGCCCACGAGCGGCGCGCGGCGGCGAAGGCGGGACTGGCCAGGGCGGCGTCGCTCATCTCCAGAGGCCGATACTGGCCGGTCTCATCCAGGTACGGATTGCTCATGAGTGACGCTCCGGACGGTCGGTCCCCACAACCCACATGGAGAAGTACTGGGACCCGCCGCCGTAGGCGTGGCCGAG
>NZ_JAALEC010000647.1:0-1499 GCF_014145205.1 Dietzia sp. DQ11-44 | reverse complement strand
AGGAGCGCCTCCGACAGCGGCGGGTTGTCGGACGAGATGGCACCGCGGGCCACCGCCACGTGCAGGTTCTCGGCGAAGCCGTCGATCGCGGTCTGCGCCACGCAGCTGTGCGTCGACACGCCGCACACGAGGAGGTGGCCCACGCCGAGCCGGTCCAGCTCCGCCCGCAGATCGGTCCGGAAGAACGCGCTGTCCCGGGTCTTGACCACCTCCACGTGGTCACCGGTGGCGAGCCCGTCGAGGAACCGGGCCTGCTCGGTGCCGGGGAACGCGAAGCCCTGGTCGTCCTCGAGCATGTTGAGGGTCCAGGTGGAGCGGTCCTCGGCGTGCTCGGTCCGCACCAGGACCACCGGACGGTCGGCCTCGTGGGCGGCGCGGATCAGCTCGTTGACCGAGCCGACCAGCTCGTCCCGCACCGCCGCCAGCTCGGGGAACTCGAAGTACGAGTTCTGCATGTCGATCACCACCAGCGCCGTCCGCCGGCCGGCCTGCTCGCCGGCCTGGTCGCCGATCCTCCCGGCCGGCCGCCACCAGGTGTCGGCCACCTCGACGGGGGTGGTGCGCTTGTGCCGGTTGCGGTGCCACGCCTCCTCGATCAGCCGGGCCGCGTCCTCGGGCACCTCGCGACCCTCGAGGTAGTCGTCGATGTGGTCGTAGCTGATACCCAGTTCCTCTTCATCGGTCTGGCCCTCGGCCTCGTCGAGGAGGTCGGCCGTGGGCACCTTGTCCCACAGCTGTCGCGGCGCCTGAAGGTGACGGAGCAGCTCCCGGACCTGGCGTTTGTCCAGCCCGGACAGCGGGAGGAGGTCGGCGGCACCGTCGCCGAACTTGGTGAAGAACCCGGTGACGTTCTCGGCGGCGTGGTCGGCGCCGATCACCAGTAGCCCGCGGTCCCCGGCCACGGCGTACTGCGCGACCATGCGGTGGCGCGCCTTGGTGTTGCCCTTGGTGAAGTCCGTCAGCTCCTCGCCGGCGGCCTTGCGGATCTCGCCGTCGAGCCCGTCCACGCCCGGGGCGACGTTCACCGTGAGGGTCTCGTCGGCCCCCACGAACTCCACGGCCGCCACCGCGTCGTGCTCGTCGTGCTGCACGCGGTAGGGCAGGCGCATCCCCACGAAGACCGCCTCGCCACCGTCGGCGCGCACCCTCTCCACCGCCAGCTGTGCCAGGCGGCCGGCCAACGAGGAGTCCACGCCGCCCGAGATCCCGAGCACGAAGCCCTTCGCCCCGCTCGCACCCAGGTAATCGGCCAGGAATCGCACCCGGCGCTCCACCTCCTCGGCGGGGTCGATCCGGGGACGGACGCCGAGGGCGTCGATGATCTGTCGTTGTGTCGCGCGCATGGGCCCAGTGTGCTGGCGATCCCCGCGCGACTGCCACCGGACGACCCTCGGCGCGTGGACCCCCGGCGCCGGGTGGGGTGATCGGTCAGGCGCCGGCGTCGTGGACGAATTCGCCGACGATCCGCGGCCAGGCCGCCACCTCGGCGGGCGTCCGCG
>NZ_JAALEC010000646.1:0-1785 GCF_014145205.1 Dietzia sp. DQ11-44 | reverse complement strand
GACCGGCGGGCGGACCGGAGTCCGGTCGGATGTCGATCTCCGAACCGGCGACCCGGATCCCGCGCATCGATTCGATCTGATCCCGGGACAGACCCGCCGGGAGTTCGACGATCGAGTGATCGAAACGGATCGAGATACGTCCGATGTCGCCGCCACTGAGTCCGGCCTCATTGGCCAGGGCGCCCATGATGGATCCCGGCTTGACGTTGTTCCGCTTGCCCACAGCAATCCGGTACTGGGCCATGTCCTTGCCCGTGCGCGAGGGACGGGGGCCGTCCGAGAAGTCGCGGCCCGGCCGCTCGCGCCGGTCATCCCGCCGGGTGTCACGCGGGTTGTCCTGCCGTTCACGTCGCGCGGGACGCTCCGGCTCTCGCATGAGGAAGTCGGCGGAATTGCGGGACTGCGTGGCGAGTGCGGCGGCGATGTCGGCCATCGAGACGGAGTGCTCGTTGGCGTACTCCTCCACCAGCCGGCGGAACATCGCCAGGTTCGGATCATCGAGGCTCTCGGTGATCGACTGCCCGAACTTCGCCATCCGCATCTCGTTGACATCATCCACGCTCGGGAGCTGGATCTCTGTCAGCGGCTGACGCGTGGCCCGCTCGATCTGGGAGAGCATGCGACGCTCCCGCGGGGTGACGAACAGCAGCGCCTGCCCGCTGCGGCCGGCGCGGCCCGTACGGCCGATCCGGTGCACGTACGACTCGGTGTCGTGCGGGATGTCGTAGTTGACCACGTGGCTGATACGGGGCACGTCCAGACCACGGGCGGCGACGTCCGTGGCCACGAGGATGTCGGTACGGCCGTCCTTGAGCGCCTCGATCGTCCGCTCGCGGAGATTCTGCGGGATGTCGCCGTTGATCGGCGCAGCAGAGAACCCGCGCGCCCGAAGCTTCTCCGCGAGCTCCTCCGTGGCCGACTTGGTCCGGACGAACAGGATCATCGCGTCGAAATCCTCGACCTCGAAGATCCTCGTCAGGGCGTCGAGTTTGTCCCGGTGATTGACCAGGACGTAGCGCTGATGGATGTTCGGGGCGGTGGAGGTCTTGGAGGCGACCTTCACCTCCGCCGGGTCGGTGAGGTACTTCTGCGAGATGCGCCGGATGGCGGAGGGCATGGTCGCCGAGAACAGGGCGACCTGCGTGGTCTCCGGGGTGTCGGAGAGGATCCGCTCGACGTCCTCCTGGAAGCCCATCGCCAGCATCTCGTCGGCCTCGTCGAGGACGAGATGGCGCAGACCCGACAGATCGAGCGTGCCCTTCTTGAGGTGGTCGATCACGCGGCCGGGCGTACCGACGATGATCTGCGCACCCCGCCGCAGACCGGACAGCTGGATCCCGTAGGCCTGACCGCCATAGATCGGGAGCACGTTGACCTGCGGCATGTTAGCGGAGTAAGTGATGCACGCCTCGGCGACCTGGAGCGCGAGCTCACGGGTGGGCGCCAGAACGAGCGCCTGCGGGCTCTTCACCGCCGGGTCGATGAGTGAGAGGATCGGCAGGGCGAAGGCCGCGGTCTTGCCGGTGCCCGTCTGTGCCAGCCCCACGACATCACGGCCCGCCATCACCATCGGGATGATGGCGGCCTGGATCGCGGAGGGGACCTCGTACCCCACGTCCTTGACCGCCTGGGCGACGGCCGGGGCCAGCCCCATGTCGGCGAACGTGATCGCGTCACCGTCGCCGGCGTCGGCGTCGGGCGCGCGGTCCACCGACTCGCCCCTGCGGGGCGTGCGCTGGTCCGCCTGCTCCACAGCGGGCGCCTCAGGGACCGGTGTCTCCTCGG
>NZ_JAALEC010000065.1:0-3246 GCF_014145205.1 Dietzia sp. DQ11-44 | reverse complement strand
CATCGGCACGGGGTTCCTCGCCGCCGAGGCGACCGTCGCCTCCCAGCAGGCCGAGCTGGCCGCAGACCTCCAGGAAGGCGTCTAGATGCAGCGCACCATGCTCCACTCCAAGATCCACCGGGCGACGGTGACCCAGGCGGACCTGCACTACGTGGGTTCCTGCACCATCGACGCGGACCTCATGGACGCCGCGGACCTGCTCGAGGGGCAGCAGATCGACATCGTCGACATCGACAACGGCTCCCGTCTGACCACCTACGCCATCACCGGCGAGCGGGGCTCGGGGGTCATCAGCATCAACGGTGCGGCCGCGCACCTCGTCCATCCCGGGGATCTGGTGATCATCATCGCGTACGCGGTGATGGAGGACGCCGAGGCGCGGGCCTACGAGCCGCGCGTGGTCTTCGTGGATGCCCACAACCGCACGCTCACCGAGGGCACCGATCCGGCGGACGTCCCCGAGGGGTCGGGCCTGAAGAACCCGCGCGTCCCCGAGCCCGCCACCGTCTAGGTGTCGGGGTAGGGCCGTGTTACTCACCGTCGACGTCGGCAACACCCACATCCGGCTCGGCGTCTTCCCCCCCGATGGCGGTCCACTCGAGCGCACCTGGAGCATGCGGACGTCGCCGGCGGTGACCTCCGACGAGTTGGCGCTGACCATCCGGGGGTTGCTCGGCGAGTGCGCCGAGCGGCTCACCGGAATCTCGGCGATGTCGGTCGTGCCGTCGGTGACGGGCGAACTGCGACGGATGGCCGCAGATTACTGGCCCGGGTTGCGCGCGGTCGTGGTGGCGCCCGGAGTGAAGACCGGGGTACCACTGCTCGTGGACTCTCCGCGGGAGGTGGGGTCCGACCGGGTCGTCAACGCCCTGGCAGCCCACACCCTGTTCGAGGGCGCGGTGATCGTCGTCGACGTGGACACCGCGACCACGGTCGACGCCGTCTCCGCCCGCGGCGAGTTGCTCGGTGGGGCGATCGCGCCCGGGATCGACATCTCCGTGGACGCTCTCGCCGAGCGCGCGGCCGCGTTGCGCAAGATCGAGGTCGTGCGGCCCCGGGGCGCGCTGGGCAAGAACACGGTCGCCGCGCTGCAGGCCGGGATCGTGATCGGGTTCGCCGGGCAGATCGACGCGCTGGTCGACCGCCTGCGGACGGACGTCGCCGAGTTGGCCGACGCGGCGGTGGTGCTGACCGGACTGCGTGCGGAAGTCGTGGCGGAGGAGTCGCGGACGATCACCGACGTGGAGCCGGAGCTCGCGCTCGAGGGACTGCGACTGGTGTTCGAGAGGAACACCTGAATCCCGCCCCGCGCCGGTGGCATGCTGTCCGCCATGGACGGGATCGGACGGAGAGAGATCGACGACGACGACGAGGTGATCCGCAGGGACACCTCCGAGTTCGACCGCGGGGTGTCCTTCTTCGACGCCATCTACGGCTTCGCCGTCACGCTGCTCATCGTGAACGTCGACCTGCCGGGGCCGGAGGCGTGGCAGGACCTCGGCTCCCTGGCGGCATCCGGGCTCGGGCAGCAGCTGACCGGGGTCGCACTGAGTTTCGTGGTGATCTGCGCGCTGTGGCGGGTCAACGTCAGGATGATCAAGGGCCTCACCGGACTCGACGGCCCGATGGTGGTCGGCAACCTCCTGGCGACGGGCCTGGTGATCCTCGTGCCCTTCACCACCGACGCGATCAGCAACCCGGCCACGGCCGATCTCGACCTGCCGACCGCGCTCTACGCCCTCAACATCGCCGGGGTGTCCCTCGCGCAGGCCGCCGTGTACCAGCGTGGTCGCGCGGTCGGACTGGAACGCCGTCCCACGTCGGCGAGGGAGAACCGCAGAATGCTCCTGGCGGCGACCGCCACCCCGGTGGTGTTCCTGGCATCGGTCCCCGTGGCGGTGACGGTCGGCGCGGGGACCGCCCAGCTGATGTGGGTGTCCTTGGTCGTGCTGCTGCCGTTGACGGGCGGCCTCGCGAACCGGGCCAGGGGGACCTGACGGCGCAGCGGGGTCAGGCCGCGCGTGCGGGTCAGGCCGCGGAGCGGTAGCTCGTCATGGAGACCGACCCCCAGGCGTACCCCTTGCTGAAGGCGTCCAGCTTCTCGCCGGATCCGGCCGCCATCCCCGCCGTGTAGAGCAGGGGCAGGAAGTGGTCGGCGCTGGGGACGGCCAGTCGGGCGTCGGGGTGTTCGACCAGAGAGAGGGCGTCCTCCGGCCGCTCGGTGAGCAGTTCCTGGGCGTGGTCGTCGAATCGGTGCGCCCAGTCCGTCCCCGAGTCCCCGCGGGAGGGGTCCGCGGCCGCCAGGTTGTGCACCACGTTGCCGCTGGCCAGGATCAGCACACCGGAGTCCCGCAGCGCCGAGAGCCTGGTGCCCAGGTTGAAGTGGTAGCCCGCGGGCTTGGAGGCGTCCACCGACAACTGGGCCACCGGGACGTCGGCATCGGGGAACACGTGGGTGAGGACGGACCACGTGCCGTGGTCGAGCCCCCACGAGTCCCGGTCCTCGCCGACCCAGGTGGGTTTGACCACCTCGGCCACCTCCGAGGCGAGCTCGGGTGCACCGGCGGCCGGGTAGTCGAACTCGTTGAGCTCCCGTGGGAAGCCGTAGAAGTCGTGGATCGTCCTCGGGTTGGCCATCGCGGTCACCGCGGTGGCCCCGATGTACCAGTGGGCCGAGACGGCCAGCACGGCGCGGGGACGTTCGGGGAGGGAGGTGCCGAGCGCGGCCCATTCGCGGGTCCACTGGTTGACCTCGAGCGCGTTGAGGGGGACGCCGTGGCCGATGAAGACGGCGGGCTGACGCGTGCGTGCGGTGGTCATGATGCTCCTTCGGTCTGACTACATGATGCATCAACTAATGTTCGGGCGCCAGCGGGTGTGCTGTCGGGTGTGGTCAGCGGGCCGAAGGAATCCGCTCTTGTCGTAGATAGACCGGTCTGTCTATTATTGGGGCCATGCACGCACGACGAATGCCCTCGGCCGGTCCGGCGGGCTCCGCACGTGCGCAGCACTGGTGTCCCCGACCGGCAGCAGCACCCTCGAACGGACCGACCGGGACCCGCCTGACCAGGAGCACCAGATGACCTCTCTCGCCGTCACCCTCACCGACCCCGCCGCCCTCACGCTGGACGTGGCGGACTACCGCACCACCGTCGAGGCGGGGGCGCTCGTCGTGGACATCCGCTCACGGGTCCAGCGCGAGCGGCAGGGTGTGCTGGCCGGGGCGGTCGCGGTCGAGGCCCGCCC
>NZ_JAALEC010000645.1:0-1265 GCF_014145205.1 Dietzia sp. DQ11-44 | reverse complement strand
CCTGTGGAGCATCGGACCCGCCGGCCCGTCGAGAAGAGCGTTTCGCGCACCTCCCTTTCGGCCGATGTGAGCCGAACAGACTTCTCGTTGGTCGGCGATGGCGAGGTGGGGCGTGGGCTGCGGAGTCGCGGGGGCGGTGTGACGAGAGTCGCTGGAGGGCCTTCGCGCGGCCGGTAGACTGGGCCATCATCGGCCGACCCGAGCGCAGGGTGGAGCTCCCACCCGCGGGCGGCCGACACCAGAGCCCCCACGGGCCGCCGAGCACACCAGGAGATGACCTCACAGATGACCACTGTCGCCGTAGTCGGAGCCACGGGCCAGGTGGGGCGCGTGATGCGCGCCCTGCTGGAGGAGCGGGAGTTCCCGGCCGACGAGGTGCGGTTCTTCGCCTCCGCGCGGTCGGCGGGCACCACGCTGCCGTTCCGTGGCGAGGACATCGTGGTCGAGGACACCGCCGCGACCACCGACGAGGAGCTCGCGGGCATCGACATCGCCCTGTTCTCGGCCGGGGGCACGATGTCCAAGGAGCAGGCGCCGAGGTTCGCGGCGGCCGGCGCCGTCGTCGTCGACAATTCCAGCGCCTGGCGCAAGGACCCCGACGTCCCGCTGATCGTCTCCGAGGTCAACCCCGAGGCCGCGCAGAACCCGCCCAAGGGCATCATCGCCAACCCCAACTGCACCACCATGGCCGCGATGCCGGTCCTCAAGGTGCTCCACGACGCGGCCGGGCTCAAGCGGCTCGTCGTCTCCACCTACCAGGCCGTGTCCGGGTCGGGTCTCGCCGGCGTCGACGCGCTCAACGACCAGGTGACCGGCAACATCGGCGCGGGCCACGAGCTCGTGCACGACGGGCGGGCGCTGAGCGTGGACGACACTGGGCCGTACGTGGCGCCGATCGCGTTCAACGTCCTGCCGATGGCGGGCGCGCTGGTCGACGACGGGTCCGAGGAGACCGACGAGGAGCAGAAGCTGCGCAACGAGTCGCGCAAGATCCTCGACCTGCCGGAGCTGCGGGTCGCCGGCACCTGCGTGCGCGTCCCGGTGTTCACCGGTCACACGTTGAGCATCAACGCGGAGTTCGACAAGGACATCACGCCGGAGCAGGCGCGCGAGCTGCTGTCGAAGGCGCCGGGCGTCAAGGTCGTCGACGTGCCGACCCCGCTGGACGCGGCGGGCATCGACGAGTCGCTGGTGGGCCGCATCCGCCAGGATCAGTCGATCGAGGGCACCAAGGGCCTCAACCTCATGGTGGCGGGCGACAACCT
>NZ_JAALEC010000644.1:0-2737 GCF_014145205.1 Dietzia sp. DQ11-44 | reverse complement strand
GCGGCGTGTGGATGCCGGGCTCTCTGGAGGAGGCCGAGCGCATCGCGACGGAGCAACTCGACGCCGGTGTGCCGATGATGGCCGAGGCGCGGGTGCCGTGGACCCGGGAGCTCTCCGCGCTCGTCGCCCGCTCGCCGTTCGGCCAGGGAGCGGTGTGGCCCGTCGTGGAGACGGTCCAGCGCGACGGGATCTGCGCGGTGGTGGTGGCACCGGCCACCGGGCTGCCCGACGATCTCCGCTCCGCGGTCCAGGCCACCGCCCTGCGCCTGGCCGAACACCTCGACGTCACCGGGGTGATGGCGGTCGAACTCTTCGAGGTCACCGGTTCCGACGGCCGCCCGGGTGTGCTGGTGAACGAACTGGCGATGCGACCGCACAACTCCGGACACTGGACCATGGACGGAGCCACCACCAGCCAGTTCGAGCAGCATCTGCGGGCCGTTCTCGACTATCCGCTGGGTTCCACCGTCCCGACGGCCCCCGTGACCGTGATGGCCAACGTGCTCGGCGCGGCCCGTGCCCCGGAGATGAGCATGGACGAGCGGGTGCACCACCTCGGGGCCCGGTTCCCGCACGCCAAGGTCCACCTCTACGGGAAGTCCGAGCGGCCGGGACGCAAGATCGGGCACGTCAACGTCCTCGCCGACCCCGGGGTCGACCCGGATGACGCCGACCAGGTCGCCACGGTCCGCGCGGTGGCCGAGCACGCCGCCCACTGGCTGTCCCACGGGGAATGGGCCGACGGGTGGGACCCCCACACGGGGGCACCGGTCGGCGACTTCGACCGCTGACGCCACCCCCTTCGACGAAAGGCACCACCATGACCGCACCACAGGGCGGGCCGCAGGTCGGTCTGATCATGGGCAGCGACTCCGACTGGCCGACGATGGAGGGCGCGGCGGAGGCGCTCGCCGAGTTCGGGATCCCCTTCGAGGTGGGCGTCGTCTCGGCCCACCGGACCCCGCAGAAGATGCTGGACTACGCCCGCTCGGCCGCGGGCCGGGGTATCCGGGTGGTGATCGCGGGTGCCGGCGGGGCCGCGCACCTGCCGGGGATGGTCGCCTCCGCCACCCCGCTGCCGGTCATCGGTGTCCCGGTGCCCCTGAAGCACCTCGACGGCATGGACTCGCTGCTCTCGATCGTGCAGATGCCGGCAGGGGTGCCCGTGGCCACCGTGTCGATCGGCGGGGCCCGCAACGCCGGGCTCCTGGCGGTCCGGATCCTCGCCGCCTCCGACCCGGAGCTCCGGTCCCGGATGGAGGGTTTCCAGGCCGAGCTGGAGGCGATGGTGGAGCGCAAGGACGCCGCGCTGCGCCAGAGCCTCCTGGGCTGATCCGCCCCGTCCTCCGCGGCACCGTCCGCCCCGCCCGGGAGGCCCGCCGCCCGGGCGGGGCGGGCGGTGCCCGACTGGTAACTTGGATGGCCGGGCGCGGCACGTCAGACCCCGCGGCGATATCGACGGTGAAGGTGCGTCGTCGGCATCGCCGGGAGGTGCCCCGGACGGTGTCCGCCGCGCGATCAGCACCGACGATTCCCTCTTGGAGGACCGCACATGTCCGGTAACCCCGACTTCGACCTGTACCAGCCCGCGGAGGAGCACGAGGAGCTCCGCGCGGCGATCCGTGCCCTCTCCGAGAAGGAGATCGAGCCGCACGCCGCGGACGTCGACGAGAACGAGCGGTTCCCGCAGGAGGCGCTCGACGCGCTCAACGCCTCGGGCTTCAATGCGGTCCACGTGCCGGAGGAGTACGGCGGGCAGGGCGCGGACTCTGTCGCGGCGTGCATCGTCATCGAGGAGGTCGCCCGCGTGTGCGGTTCGTCCTCGCTGATCCCGGCCGTGAACAAGCTCGGCACGATGGGCCTGATCCTGGCCGGAGGTGAGGACCTCAAGCAGCAGGTCCTGCCCGGGATCGCCGAGGGCGCGATGGCCTCGTACGCCCTGTCGGAGCGCGAGGCCGGGTCCGACGCCGCGGCCATGCGCACCCGCGCCCGCCAGGACGGCGACGACTGGATCCTCAACGGCGGCAAGGCGTGGATCACCAACGGCGGCAAGTCCACCTGGTACACCGTTATGGCCGTGACGGACCCCGAGAAGGGCGCCGGCGGCATCTCCGCGTTCATGGTGCACGCCGACGACGAGGGCTTCGGCGTCTCGAAGACCGAGAAGAAGCTGGGCATCAAGGGTTCGCCCACAGCGGAGCTGTACTTCGAGAACGTCCGCATCCCGGGTGATCGGATCATCGGCGAGCCGGGCACCGGCTTCAAGACCGCGCTGCAGACCCTGGACCATACCCGCCCGACCATCGGCGCCCAGGCCGTGGGCCTCGCCCAGGGTGCGCTCGACGCGGCGATCGCCTACACCAAGGAGCGCAAGCAGTTCGGCAAGGCGATCTCGGACTTCCAGAACACCCAGTTCATGCTCGCCGACATGGCGATGAAGGTCCAGGCCTCCCGTCTCATGGTGTACACGGCCGCCGCCAACGCCGAGCGCGGCAGCGCGCCGGGTGGGCAGAAGCTGGGCTTCATGGCCGCGGCGTCCAAGACGTTCGCCTCGGACGTCGCGATGGAGGTCACCACCAACGCCGTGCAGCTCTTCGGCGGCGCGGGCTACACCCGCGACTTCCCGGTCGAGCGCATGATGCGCGACGCCAAGATCACCCAGATCTACGAGGGCACCAACCAGATCAACCGCATGGTCATGGCGCGTCAGCTCCTGGGCTGATCCTCCGGGCACCGG
>NZ_JAALEC010000643.1:0-234 GCF_014145205.1 Dietzia sp. DQ11-44 | reverse complement strand
TCCGCCACTTCCGACCGGGGGTGGCGGCTCTCGACGTGGATGCACGGCCGCGGGGTGGCGTTGTGCCGCGGCGCCGGGCCGTCAGAGGGTGAGGGTGGTCCGCTCCGTGGTGGCCACGTCCGCGACCCCCGGTGCATCCGGGTCCGATCCGGTGACGAGGACGGCGGAGCCCCCCGAGGCGAGGATCCGGGCGAGGACGCCCACGACGTCGTCCCGCTCGCGGCCGGCGACGAG
>NZ_JAALEC010000642.1:0-2435 GCF_014145205.1 Dietzia sp. DQ11-44 | reverse complement strand
GGCAGGCCGGTCCGGCGGGCGGTCCCGACCAGCCCTGATCCCGCCGGCCCCCGCCGCCGGTCAGGACTGATCCCGCAGGCATCTCAGGTGCCGACAGCTCAGATGCGGTCGAAGTCGAGACCGCCCTGTGCGCCCGCACTGCCGCGCAGGACGGCACGCCGCTGGAGCGCGTAGACGAGTGTGCCGATCGCACCCACGCCCACGCCCACGGCGCAGAGGATGACCGCGCGCATGTCGACCTCGTCCATGAGCATCACGGCCAGGAGGGCGATCGTCCACGCGAGGGTTCCGATGAGGACGACGGGCCGCGGATCCAGCAGGTAGGCCGGGATCCGGGGCACCTGCGGCTCTGCCGGGCTGTCCGTCATGACCGCGACGCTACCGCAGGCGGGGGGCCGGTTACTCTATGACGGTTCCTCACCCACCGCCAGGAAGGTCTCCAGATGTCGCAGAGCGCCGGGGCCCCGTCACGGTCCCCTGTACGGATCGGGGTCGTCGACCGGTACTTCAAGATCAGTGAGCGCGGTTCGACGGTGGCCCGCGAGGTGCGCGGCGGGTTGGTCAGCTTCTTCGCGATGGCCTACATCATCGTGCTCAACCCGCTGATCCTCGGTTCGGGTGTCGACGTCGAGGGCAACCAGCTGTCGATCATCGAGATCGCCGCCGTCACCGCCTTCACCGCGGGGGTGATGACGGTGGCGTTCGGCGCGATCGCCCGCTACCCGTTCGCCTTCGCGACCGGCCTGGGGATCAACTCCCTCGTCGCGGTCACCATCGCCAGGCAGGTCACGTGGGCCGAGGCCATGGGGCTGATCGTCATCGAGGGCATCATCATCGTCATCCTGGCGGTGAGCGGGTTCCGCAAGGCCGTCTTCGACGCCATCCCCTCGGACCTCAAGGCCGCGATCGCCGTGGGCATCGGGTTGTTCATCGCCATGGTCGGCTTCGTCGACTCCGGTTTCGTGCGTCGACTCCCCGACGCCGCGGGCACCACGGTCCCGGTGGGACTGGGGATCGAGGGGTCGATCGCCTCGTGGCCCACCGCCGTGTTCGCCTTCGGGCTCCTGCTGTGCGGTGTGCTCGTGGCCCGGCAGGTGCGCGGCGGCATCTTCATCGGCATCGTGGTCACCACCGTCGTGGCCATCATCGTCGAGGCCGTCGCGAACGCCGGACCGTCCTTCGTCGACGGTGAGCCCTCGCCCACCGGGTGGAACCTCGCGGTCCCGGGGATCCCCGAGACCCTGGGTGGGCTGCCCAACCTGTCCCTCATCGGGCAGGTGGATCTCTTCGGCGCGTTCGTCCGGATCGGTCCGCTGGCGGCCAGCCTGTTCGTCTTCACCCTGCTGCTCGCCAACTTCTTCGACGCCATGGGCACCTTCACGGGGCTGGGCAAGGAGGCCGGGCTCATGGACGAGAAGGGCAATCTGCCCAACATGAAGACCGCGCTCGTGGTCGAGGGCGTCGGTGCCGTGGCGGGTGGCTTCACCTCGTCGTCGTCCAACACGGTCTTCCTCGAGTCGGCCACCGGCATCGCCGAGGGCGCCCGCACCGGCCTGGCGAACATCGTCACCGGTGCCCTCTTCCTCGTCGCGATGTTCTTCACCCCGCTGTACGAGGTCGTCCCGGTGGAGGCGGCGGCCCCCGCGCTCGTGGTGGTCGGCGCACTCATGATGTCGCAGATCGTCAACATCGACTTCACGCGCTTCGCGATCGCGCTCCCGGCCTTCCTCACGATCGTCACCATGCCGTTCACCTACTCGATCGCCAACGGCATCGGCATCGGGTTCGTGGCCTGGGTCGTGATGGCCACCGCCACCGGCAAGGCCCGGTCCGTGCACCCGCTGCTGTGGGTGGTCGCGGCGGCGTTCCTCGTGTTCTTCGCGATCGGGCCCATCACCGACCTGCTGGCCTGAGCGGCGCGGGCAGTGCTCGTCGTCGACGTCTCCGATCCCGCCGATCCCAGGTTGGACGATCTGCGCGACCTCAACCACTCCGACCGTCGCCCCGACCTGCCGGGCGGCAGGGGCCTGGTGATCGCGGAGGGTACCTACGTGGTGGGTCGGATGCTGCTGTCCCGGTTCCGCCCGCACGTCCTGCTGGGGACCGACGCGCGCCTGCGGCAACTGCGGCGTGAGGCGGCCGCCGAGGGCTGGGACGCCGACGAGCGCGCCGGGGGTGCCGTGTACCTGCGCACCACCAAGGACGTGCTCAGCGAGGTGATCGGGTTCCGGTCCAGTCGCGACATCCTCGCCGCCGCCGACCGGCCGACACCGCTCGAGGTCGACGCCGTCGTGGGCGGTGCCCGGACCCTCGTGGTGCTCGAGGGCGTCAACGACCCCGAGAACCTCGGGGCGATCTTCCGCAACTGCGCGGCGCTCGGTGTCGACGGGGTGCTCTTCGGCGCCGCCACCGGGGACCCCCTCTACCGGCGGGTG
>NZ_JAALEC010000641.1:0-2148 GCF_014145205.1 Dietzia sp. DQ11-44 | reverse complement strand
CGCGGCCGGCGAGCATCCGGGCGATGTCCTTGCCCAGCCCGCGTCCGGCCCCGGTCACGAGCGCGCTGCGTGACCTCGTCGTCGTCGTCACTTCTCGCTTCTCAGTCCGGACCGGATCCGACCGTAGGAGATGCCGCCGTGGCAGTAGGTGGGCACCACGGGCCAGAAACGCTTCCACGAGACCAACTCGGTGGAGGGCAGGATCTGCAACCAGCGCGGGTCACCGGGACACCGGTCCGCCATGGTCTTCTCCTTGATCATGGAGTCGTACTGGTCCAGCGAGTCCTCGAGGGTGTTGGCGTTGGGGCAGATCTCCCGACCGAACTTCTCGTGGTAGCGCCGCACGCCCGGGATCCGGGACAGCTCCGGCTGCCAGTTGTCCAGGGAGATGCCGTTCTCCGAGGAGACCCAGACGCCGTCCGGGGTGTTGATGACCAGCGAGTGGTTGCCGTCGGTGTGGCCGGGGGTCCACATCAGCGCGATGCCGGGGCCGAGCTCGATGTCCCCGTCGAACACCGCGAACTTGGACCGGTCGACCCCGCCGAGCCCGCCGGAGACGTACCAGGCCCACTGCATCGGGTGCAGGTCCTCGAGCGTGGCCAGTTCGCGCCGATGGACCAGCAGCCTGGCGTCGCCGAACAGTGGCGTGCGGGGCGCGGTGTCTCCGGGGATCACCTCGGTCGAGCCGAGGATCATGCGTGGGTCCTGCACGTGGAGGTGGTCGAACGTGCAGAAGTCCACGTCCTGCGGCGTGAGCCCGACCTTGGCGAGCGCCTGGTCCGGCTCGTTGAAGTACTTGAGGAGCAGCTTGATGGCCAGGGTGCCGCCGGGGATCCGGTCGACGAGCGTCTGCAGGTTGTCGTAGAAGGGCGCCTCGGCGGACCCGGCGGGGACGGTCGGCTCGAACACCAGGGTGCGGGGACGGCCGTTCCAGTCGTCGTACTGCACCACGATCATCCGGTTGATCATGGTGATCAGCGGCAGGCTGGGGACCGAGACCGCGTTGTTGAAGGCGTACTTGACCGGGTACGGCGCCGCGGCCACGTCCACGGACTGCACGGCCCGCACCTGACCCTGCTGCACGAAGCGCGTCTTGTACTCGGCGGCCGCCGCGCGCACGGCCCGGAGGCGCTCGCCGCGGGGCCACACGTCGTGGACGCCGTCGAACTCGGGGATCGACCGCGCGCCGATCTGCTCGAGCATCTGCTCGGACGAGTCTTCCGGCAGCTTCTGGTCACTCAGCTGGTGGTCGCGCAGCATCATCGCTCCTGTACTACTACGGGCGCCGTGGTTCTCCGGGTGCCGTGGTTCTGGCGGCTGCTTTCAGGATCCGGTTCCCGCGGGAAGAAAACTTGTCTCAGCGCGACAGTCTTGCCCGGCGCCGTAGTCCGCCGGGGGAGAGGCCGAACCACCGACGTACGGCGTGGCTGAGCGTGGACTGTTCGGAGAAGCCGACCAGGTCGGCGATCTGGGTGAAGGACAGGTCGGTGGTCGTGATGAACCGGTGCGACCGGTCTCGCCGCAGGTCGTCGATGACCTGACCGTAGGTGGTGCCCTCGACGACGAGGTGGCGCTGCAGGGTCCGGGGCCCGATCGCCAGCGAGGCCGCCACCTCCGCGAGGGACGGGACCCGCCCGGGCAGGCTCTCGGCAACCGCCCGGCGGACCCGTCCGGACATCGACCGGGTGGGGTCGGAGTACGACCCCGCCAGGTGTTCGAGGGCGGCCAGGCGGATCTCCTCGTCCGCGGTGTCGAACGAGGCGTCCAGGATCCGGCGCTCGACACACAGCGCGGCCACGGGTCGGTCGAACTTGATGTCGGCGCCGAAGAAGTCCAGGTAGCGGTCCACGGGCGACAGTGGACCGTGGGGCAGCTCGACGGACCGGAGACCCGGACTGCGCCCGAGCAGTTGCACAGCCATCCGGTGGAACAGGCCCAGGCCCAGCTCGATGGCCTGCGGGGAGTACGGCGATTCGGAGAGTTGCTTGCGGTAGGTCAGCGCGATCACGCCGCGCCGGTCCCACGGGTCGTCGTCGACGCCGATCGTCAGCGCGGGGCTGTGGACGAACAGGAACCTCGCCGCGCACTCGAGTGCCTCGGTGGCGGTGGAGCTGGAGCGGACCGCCCGGGCCACCGGTCCGAGGATGG
>NZ_JAALEC010000640.1:0-5106 GCF_014145205.1 Dietzia sp. DQ11-44 | reverse complement strand
TCCTGCCGATCGGCCAGCCGCAGCCCGAAATCGGGGCAACCCAACTCCGCGGCGGCCGCGTCGAGCATCTGGTCGTGCGCGGTGATCGACACCAGCCCGTCGTCGTCCGCGAGCACCTCGCGCGCGATCTCGTACCGGTCGAGCAGCCGGTCGGGGTCTCCGCCGAGTTCGCTGACCAGCGGGCCGAATCCGCGCAGACTGGCGGCGCGGATCAGCGGCTGCACACGATCTCCCCGGCCACCCGCCGGCCCGACTCGACCGCCCCGTCCATGTAGCCGGCCCAGCGGGTAGCGGTCTCCGTGCCGGCCCAGTGGATCGGGCCGACGGGGAGGCGGAGGTGGGGGCCGAAGCGGGTCAGGGTCCCGGGCGCGGCGAACGCGCCGTAGCAGCCGCGGCTGTACTCCTCCTCGGCCCAGTCGCGCTCGATGTAGTCGACGGGACTGAGGGCCCGGGGGCCGAAGTATCCGGCGAGATCCTGGAGCACCTGCGCGCGACGGTCGGCGGCGGTCACGCGCGAGCCCCGGTCCGCGTGGCGGCCCTCGAGGAATCCGACGAGGACGCCGGGCACGGCGCCGTCCGATGTGCCCGCGTGGGGGGTGTTGTCGAAGACGGTGCCCAGCGGTCGGGTGTCGCTGTTCGCCTGCCCGCTCCAGCCGTCGGCACGCCAGAACGGCTCGGGGTAGACGACGTTGATCTTGATCACCCGGCCCATGGGCATCCGCTGGACCAGCTGGTCGCGGTCGCCGGGCAGGCCGGGGGAGTAGCGGATCCTCGACGCCAGGGGCGGTGGAACCGCGACCACCACATGCCGCGCATTCACCACCCGGTCGCCGGACCGGACGCGGGCTCCCGCGGCGTCCCACTCGACCCCGGTGACCGGGCTGTCCAGCAGCACGCGATCACCGAGCTCCCGCGCCATCTCGATCGCGATCGTCTGCGCCCCTCCCACCACGCGGTCCTGCTGAGCTCCTCCGGCGGTGTCGATCAGCGCATCGGTACCGCCGGCGGCACCGATGTAGAACCCCGCCCACAGTGCGGACAGGTCCTCGGGTCCGGTCGAGAACACGGCCTCCGTGAGGAGACGGAAGAACCCGCGGCCCCGCGGGGTGCGGGCAGTGCGCCTGAGCCAGGTGTCGAAGGTCTGCGAGTCCAGGCGATCGGCGCCGGGCGCGCGCCACGGGTCCGCGAGCGGGATGCGGGCGGCCATGCGGTCGAGACGCCACTGTGTCTGTGCGATGTCGGCCAGGGTGACGGGATCGAGGCGGGGGATCCGGCCGGAGTAGTCCGACCTGGCCCCGCCCACCTCGGCGATGTGGCGACCCGCGACGTGGGTGGGGAAGGTCCGCAGTCCCAGTTCACCGATCAGGGCGAGGATCTGATGTTGGGAGGGGCCGACCCACTGCCCCCCGACCTCGATCGGAGCCCCGCCGGGCAGAGTCGCGTTGAGCAGACGGCCCCCGACGCGGTCCCGGGCCTCGAGGACCTGCACCTCGTGGCCCGCGCGGGTCAACTCGCGTGCGGCGACCAATCCGGCGATGCCGGCGCCGACGACCACCACATCCTCTGATGAGTCCACCCATCGCCTCCCCACGGCCGACCGAATCGCAGGCGTGTTCACAGTATTCCTCGCCCCCGGTGGCCCGGGGCGGGACGGTGAACTCGGTGCCCCGGACTCCCGGGGTCTGTCACGCTTGTCGTCATGAACACGGACGGGCGTTCCCTGCCGCGCAACTCATGGCTCTCCAGGGGCGCGCCGCTGGAGCGGTCCGACGCGGCGAGCCGGATCAGCGCCTACATCTACGGCAACATCCTGGTCCTGGCTCGGAGTTCTCGAGCACCGCACCGCACTGCTGCTGGCAGAGCCCACCGTGCTGGTGCGGATCGGCGGCATCGTCTTCGTGATCGGCCGGCTCAACGGCGAGCGGCCCAGTCGGAACCGGCTCATCAGTGCTGCGGCACTCACGGTGGTCGCAGCGACCATCGTCGGGGTCAAGGTCGTTCTGACGCACTGATCCGCGCGCACTGATCCGCGCGCAGTGACCGGCTACCTGCCGAACATCTTCGCGAGGAACCCCTCCTTGGGCGCGGTGGCGTGTCCGGGGCACCGCTGGGACTTGGGCACGCCGGACATCACCTGGTCCACGTGCATTCCGCACCCGGCCCAGGTCGTCTTTCCACAGGTCTTGCAGGTTGCGGGTCGGCACATGGTCGTACTCCTCTGATCGTGGGATGGTCGCGAGGTCCGCGGTCGGTGTGTGGTGCCGTCCGAGCCTCGCTGCCGAGAATACATACCCCCTAGGGTATACGCAACGTGGTCGTCGTTGACTTCGCCGCGACCCGCGTTGACTTCGCCGCGTCGGAGTGTCACTGTATTAAGCACCTAATACAGCAACACGGAATGGGGCGGCGATGCAGTTCGACAACTCATCCCCGATCTGGGTGCAGCTCGTCGAGGAGTTCTCGCGGCGCATCGTGACGGGGGAGTGGCCGACGGGCGCGAAGATGCCCGGGGTCCGGGAGTTGGCGGCCGATCTGGGCGTCAACCCCAACACCGCGCAGCGCGCGCTGGCCGAGCTGGAACGGCTCGAGCTGTGCCGGTCCGAGCGCGCCAGTGGGAGGTTCGTCACCTCCGATGACGCCCGGATCGACGAGGTCCGCGCCGACCTCGCCGCCGGTGCCGCCGACGAGTTCATCCGGCGGGTCCGCGGCCTGCGGATGACCCACGACAGGGCGCGAGCACTACTCGACACGAGATGGGACGACCATGACCACACCACTGCCCATGCGCACGACGGAGGTGCCTGACATGAGGGCCACCGCCAGCCCGGCCACGACACTCGTCGAGGCCACGGGTCTCAACATGAGGTACGGCACCACCACCGCACTGGACGCCCTCGACCTCCGGCTCGCTCCTGGTCAGATCGTGGGACTGCTCGGCGAGAACGGCTGCGGCAAGACCACGCTCCTCAAGATCCTCGCCGGCGTGCTCGCGGGTTACTCCGGCACAGTGCGGATCGACGGCCACGCCCCGGGCCCCGAGTCCAAGGCGATCGTCTCCTTCCTGCCCGACACCAGCTTCCTGCCCGACTCCGCCCGCGTGAGTTACTGCCTGCGGCTCTACACCGACTTCTTCGCCGACTTCCAGACCGAGAAGGCCCGCGACCTCGTCGGATTCTTCGGTCTGGACGAGTCCGCGCGCCTCAAGGAGATGTCCAAGGGCATGCGCGAGAAAGTGCAGATCGCCCTGGCCATGTCCCGCGACGCGCGGGTGTTCCTGCTGGACGAGCCCATCTCCGGTGTCGACCCGGCCGCGCGTCAGCTCATCCTCGACGGCATCGTCCGCAATCTGTCCGAGGACTCCCTGCTCCTGATCTCCACGCACCTGGTGCACGACCTGGAGCCCATCCTCGACGCCGCGGTGATGATGCGCCACGGCCGGGTCCTGCTGCAGGGCCACGCCGACGACCTCCGCGGCCAGCACGCCGCCAGCCTCGACCAGATCTTCAAGGAGACCTACCGATGACGACGACACTGCTCACGCACGAGTGGCTGCGCACACGCGGGGCCCTCGGGACGACACTCGGAGTGACCGCTCTCGTCGGCGTCCTGGGCGGTCTGCTCGGGGCTGCAGGGTGGCCGCTGCTGTCCCAGTTCGGGCTGGCGCTGGGCATGCTGGCCGCGGTCGTGGCGGTCCCGGCCGTCCAATTGACCCTGGCCGCCGACTACTGGCGCACCGGCTACGGCCGGACCGGGTACTTCACCCACTCCATCCCGGTCCGCGGGTCGGTCATCTTCTGGACCAAGCTGATGTGGGCGATGGCCGCCTCCCTGGCCGCGCTCGTCCTCACCGCCGGGCTCGCGCTGCTCACGTGGTGGGCGGCCGCCCGCCAGTCGGGGCTCACCTCGCCGTCGTACTCCGTCCTGTCCGACGCGTGGACCACGGTGACCACTGCCGCACCGGCCTGGATGATCGCGGCCGGAGTGCTCGTGACACTCGGGTCGTTCCTGATCTGGCCCGTCTACTACTACTTCTCGGTCTCGGTCGGGCACGAGCGACGGCTGGCCGCGCTGGGTGCCGGCGGGCCGGTCGTGGTGTTCGTCCTGGTCTACGTGGTCACACAGCTGCTCTCGCTGATGGCGATGATCGCTCTGCCGTTCGGCATCTCGATGGGCGCCGGGGGCTCGCTGGAGTTCGTGCGCTTCGACATGATCGGCGAGTTGGCCGCCGGCGCGGCCGCCAGCGACGACGTCATGCCCGTCGGCTTCCTGGCCGCGTCGGTGGTGTTGGTGGTGTTCTGCCTGTGGCGTACGGCGCGGTCGTGGAACCACAGGGTGGCCCTGGTGTGAGCAGTGCGCCACACGGGCCGTCCGTGGACCCGGGCCGGCACCGTGCTCCCGCCCTGCAGACGGGCCTCGATGACGACACGACGGTACTCGTCCCCCCTCGAACTCGTCGAGCTGATCCCAGCCAGCGCGCCCGAGACGGCCGCGAGGACCGGTGCGTATAAGATAACCTTTGGTTCCGGGGCCGGGGCGGCGTAGTGTTCACATCGTCGCTCGCCGGGGCGTCGCAGCCGGCTCGGTGGCGCGACCTCCCCTGTGAGGACCCCCTCGCCTCCCGGAAAGAACTCCTCTCATGCCGATCGTCCTGCCCTCCACGTCGCACCCGTCTCTGACTGAGCCGACGTATCTCAGGCCCCCGGTGTGGAAGCAGGTCTTGGCCTGGGCCGGTGTCGGTGTGGGCGCACTGACGCTCCTGGGCGCGGCGGCCTCGGTGGGGGACGGGTTCGCCTCGGTCGCGGCACTCGCGATGTTCGGCCTAGCGTTGATCCTGCCGGGCGGTTGGTGGTTGTACTGCGAGAACCGGGACAGGACGCACGCGGACGAGGACCATCGGCTGGACTCGCAGGCCGCGCTGGCCCAGCAGACGATGGCCGGGTACGTCGCCCCCGATGCGCTCGCCCCGCTGGCGTGGCACACGCCACTGACGCCGGTCTCGCGGCGATGGCCGGTGGTTGGCTCGGCCGCGTTCGCCCTCGTCGTCGGGTCCATGGGGTTGATGCCCGCCGCCGAGGTCTCACCCGCCCCGGCGGCGACACCGGTTCC
>NZ_JAALEC010000639.1:0-1739 GCF_014145205.1 Dietzia sp. DQ11-44 | reverse complement strand
TAGGATGGGGTCCCACCCCCACTAGGAGGTCCACCCGGTGAACGACCACACCGACGCCACCGACGAGTCCGATTCCGACACCGGGGGCAACGGTCTCCGGCTGCCCGGACGAGCGGACGTCACCAGTGCGATCGGGCGGCTGGTCTGGCGCCGGCGCAACGCCCGCGACCAGCGCGTCGCCGGCGAGGCCTCGGCCAGGAACGCGGTCAAGCTCGAGCCCGGCGCCGAGCCCGGTCCCCCGCTGGCCGACGCCACGACCACCGAGGACCACGACGACCACGCCGACACGCGGTTCGTCCCCGACCCGCAGGCCGCGGCGTTCTTCGACGTGGACAACACCCTGATCCAGGGCGCCTCGATCATCCTGCTGGCGCGCGGGCTGGCCAAGCACAAGTTCTTCACGGCGCAGGACGTGGCGTCGATGGCGTGGTCGCAGGTCAAGTTCCGGGTCTCCGGCAAGGAGAACGCCGACGACGTGGCCGCGGGCCGAGACAAGGCGCTGAGCTTCGTCAAGGGCCACACCGTCGCCGAGCTGACCGCGTTGAGCGAGGAGGTCGTGGACACCTCGATGCTCGACCGCGTCTGGCCGGGCACGCGCTCGCTGGTGCAGATGCACCTCGACGCCGGCCAGCAGGTGTGGCTGGTCACCGCCACGCCGGTCATGCTCGCGCGGGTGATCGCGTCGCGGCTCGGGCTCTCGGGTGCGCTCGGCACCGTGGCCGAGGAGGAGGACGGGGTGTACACCGGCCGGCTGGTGGGCGACATCCTGCACGGGCCCGGCAAGGCGCACGCCATCTCCAACCTCGCCGAGGCCGAGGGTTTCGATCTGTCCAAGTGCTACGCGTACTCGGACAGCTTCAACGACATGCCGATGCTCACGATGGTCGGCAACCCGGTCGCGATCAACCCGGACGGGCGGCTGCGCAAGTACGCCTCGGAGAACGGCTGGGACATCAAGGACTTCCGCACGGTGCGCAAGGCCGCCAAGCAGGCGGTCCCGGGCGTGCTCGCGGTGGGCGGGCTCGCCGGAGCCCGGGCGGCCGTGAAGTCCTCGTACGGCGCGCGGACGATCGGCCAGATCCGACGGATGTTCTGAGACGACTCGCGGCCGGGCCCCGAGCGGCCCGGGCGGATCAGCCGAAGAAGACGCTCCCACGGCGAGCGAGGTTCCGGAACAGGGTGTTCTGGATGGTCTCGCGGACCTGGTCGGTGATCTCGAAGACGATCATCGGGTCGTCGCCGGCGTCCGGGCCGAGGTGGGAGGTCTCGATGGGCTCGCCGAACTCGATGGTCCACTTGGTGGGCAGCGGGATGCCGCCCAGGCCGCCGAGCAGGGGGAACGTCGGCGTGATGGGCAGGTACGGGACACCCAGCAGCCGCGCCAGCGGGGAGAACTCGCCGATCTTGGGGTAGATCTCCTCCGAGCCCACCACCGAGCACGGGATGATCGGCGCGCCGGCGTCCAGCGCGGTGGACACGAACCCACCGCGGCCGAAGCGTTGCAGCCGGTAGCGGTCCGAGAACGGCTTGCCCAGTCCCTTGTAGCCCTCGGGCCACACCGCCACCACGTGTCCGCTCTCGAGCAGGCGTTCGGCGTCGGCAGCGCAGGCCAGCGTCGCCCCGGCCCGTCGCGCCAGCGGTGCGGAGACCGGCAGCGTCATCGCCAGGTCGGCGGCCAGCAGCCGCAGGGCGCGGCCCGAGTGGTCGTGGACGGCCACCGTGGTCATCATCGCGTCCAA
>NZ_JAALEC010000638.1:0-1203 GCF_014145205.1 Dietzia sp. DQ11-44 | reverse complement strand
CAGCCCGGCGCCCTCGGCGGGGATGTTCTCGGCGCCGATCACCTCGACCCGGAACCAGTGCTCGAACAGCGGTCGCCACATCGGCAGCCACACGGTGCTGTGGAAGTGCTCGTCGAAGCCGAACTCGTCGACCTCGTAACCACCGGTCACGCGCGTGGCGATCAGCTCGCCGACACCGTTGATGGCGTCGACGAGCCCCGACAGCGCGCTGACGTCGCCGGTCGCGAGCATCACGTCGACACCCCGCGCGACCTCACGGACGGGACCCAGCGTCTCGGCGTCGACGGGCAGCGCCTCCATCACCTGGCCGAGAGTGTCGCGCACCGAGGTGAGGAACCGGTCGACGATCCGTCCGATCTCGGTGGCGGCGGCGTCGCTGTGGCTGGTGGCGCCGAGGAAGCCCTCGCCCACGATGCGGTCGCTCCGCGAGTCGCGGCGGCCCTCCCCCCAGCGAGGCCCACCGAGTGGCTGGCTCAGGTCGAATTCGGGGCCCCTCACAGCGCCTCCTCCTTGCTCGGATCGGGCTCGTTCGGATCGGGCTCGTTCGGATCGGGCAACGCGCCGATCGCCTCGAGCTCGCACAGCGTGGTGTCCACTCCCGCGCGCAGCCGGTCGGCCACCGGCGCGGGGAGCATGGCGGCGATCTTGGCGGTCTTGCGCTCGAGCGTGGCGCGGGTGATGAGCGGTTCGGTGCCGGAGTCGACCAGGTAGGCGTGCAGTGCCTCCTCGGTGGAGTACCGGGGCGTGAAGCCGAACTCCTCGCGCATGCGCGTGGTGTCCACGGCGCGCCCGAAGCGCAGGTACCGAAGCTGCGAGGCCCCGACGTCGCGCAGGCCCTGACTGGACAGCAGCCGCACGGCCAGCTTGAACGTCTGCGGCGGCACCGGCAGCGGGACGTGCCCGGCCCGCCGGATGGCCTGGGTGAGCGTGAGGATCCCCTCGCCGGCGATGTTGAACGTCCCCGGCGCGGCGCCCATCGTGGCGTGCAGGAGGGCGTCGAGCGCGTCCTGGGGGTGCAGCAACTGGATGCGGGGGTCGTAGCCCGCCAGCACCGGGGAGATCGACGGCGCCAGCAGCTCCCCGAACACCGTGGGTTCGGGCAGTCCGAGGATCGCGGGGATCCGCAGGATCGTCACCTCGATGTCCGGCCGTTTGCGGGACATCCCGCGCACGTAACCCTCGACCGACAGGTGGTCCAGGGGG
>NZ_JAALEC010000637.1:0-1519 GCF_014145205.1 Dietzia sp. DQ11-44 | reverse complement strand
TCCGCCATGTCCTCGGTGAACATGGCCGGGTCCACGCCCGAGGAGCCGTAGACGGTGGTCGAGGAGATCAACACGAACCGCTTGACGGTCGCGGCCCGCCCACAGGCCGCGATCACGTGCATCGAGCCCATGATGTTGGCCTCCTTGACGGCCGCACGGCCGCCCGGGGCGAAGTCGGTGTGGTGCAGTCCGGCGTGGACGACGGTGTCGATGCCGGCATCGCGCAGGATGCCCTGGAGGCGCGGCGACTGCGGGTCGAGGCGGACGAACTCGGCGTCCCTCATCCGACGGCGGTGCTGCGGCGACGGTTTGACGGAGTCGATGGCCAGGACGCGCTCGACGGATTCGGACCGGAGCAGCATCCCCACGAGGTGGGCGCCGAGGTATCGGCTCCCGCCCACGACGGCGACAGCCCGGGCGGGCCGACGGGTTGGTGCTTCGGGGTTCACCCAGACCACTGTAGCCGTGGACCCCCCCGGTCCGTCGCCCGGTCCGCGTACCCCGGACGTGCTGCTACACACACCCCGCGACACACCGATGCCCGCCACCACTTGCGGGTGACGGGCATCTGCTACGGGCGTGAGTCCGGGCGCTATCGAGGCGCCGCCGGACTCACTTACCGAGCTTGCGACGCTGCACGCGCGTCCGGCGGAGCATCTTGCGGTGCTTCTTCTTGGACATACGCTTGCGGCGCTTCTTGATCACAGAACCCATATCGGGGGTCACCTACCTGTCGACTACTGGTCTGGGGCCTTACAGCGGGCTTACTGCGTTCCGGCATCTAAGCGGGCTCGGAAGCCGGTACGGAACCCGTCCAGACTACCCGCAGGTGGGGCCGCGACGAAAACGGGCCCGGGGGCCGACCCGGAGCGGGTCAGCCGGCGGAGAAGTACGACGTGTCCAGGTACTCGTGGACCGCCTTGGAATGCACGCGGAACGACCGCCCCACCCGCACCGCGGGCAGCTCGCCCGAGTGGACGAGCCGGTAGACCGTCATCTTGGACACGCGCATGAGCGCTGCGACCTCGGCAACGGTCAGGAACTGGGAACCCCCCGCCGCCTGTGCGCCGCCTTCGGTCTTGTCGGTAGTCGCCATCTCACAACCCTTCGTGGCACGCGTCGTGCCGCAGGCTTCCCCTCCTGCGGTACGGACACGCACGTGCTGGGTATGAGCCTAGCGTGAAGGGTGTGATCAATGCGACGGGAGTGGGCAAATAACTTTGACGACACGCCGCCCGACCGCGGCCTGACCCACCCTGAACAGGGCTTGTGCTAAATGCGACGTCCCGCCAGGTGGCCGTTCTCTCACCTGGCGGGACGTGTGGGGCGCGTGGAGCGCAGCGGGCGATGCCCGGAGGCGGGTCAGTCGTCCCGCTCGTCGTCCTCGGCCTTCTGCGCTGCACGGGCCAGTTCCATCGACCTGGTGGCCGACGCCTCCACGGCGTCCGCCACCGCGGACCGGAAGCCCCCGGCCTCGAGTCGCCGGATCGCCGCCGCCGTGGTGCCGCCCGGCGAGCAG
>NZ_JAALEC010000636.1:0-4777 GCF_014145205.1 Dietzia sp. DQ11-44 | reverse complement strand
AGCGGTACCGGGTGTGCTTCGAGCCCGCGTGCTCGGTGGGCGTGCTCACCGAGATGTTGGCCGCGCGCTGCGACGAGGTCCACGGGGTGGACGTGGTCGACACCGCCGCGGAGGAGGCCCGCCGTCGACTCGCCCGCGCCGGGGTGACCACCGCCCATGTCCGTACCGCCGACGCGCTCGACCCGTGGCCGCGCGCCACCTGCGACCTGCTGGTCCTGTCGGAGTTCCTCTACTACACCCCGGTCGCGGAGCTGGACGGGCTCCTCACCGGGCTGCTGCGGCTGGTCGAGCCGGGCGGGACGGTGGTGGCCTGTCACTGGCTGGGCCGATCCCCCGACCACGCCTGCACCGGCGAGGACGTCCACGCCGCGCTGGCCGAGCGCGGCGATCTCACCCTCCTGGCGCACCACCGAGAGGAGGGCTTCCTCCTCGAGGTCTTCCGCCGCTGACCCCACGATCGCTCGTCTCACCGCGTCCTGCGATCAGGACCCCGCGGCCTCCGCCTGCTCGACGAGGTGCACGATCGCCTCCGCGTGCAGCCGGAACAGCGCTGGCACGTCGGCGTCCCCGGTCAACGACGCGAGGAAGATCCCGTCGCCACCACCGAGTGCATACGTCGCCACGAGCCGCGCGTCCGCGGCAGCCAGCTCTGGCCGCACGAGTGCGAGTTCCTCCGCGATCCGTCCTATCGCCTCCCCGCGCAGCCGCAGGTAGATCTCGCGGGCCGCCGGCTCCACGGGGCGCCGTTCCAACGCCAGCATCAAGACCAGTCGCAGGAAGTCCGGCGACTCCGAGAACGTCCTGGCCACCCCCAGGCACAGATCGGTCACCCGCTCGGCGAGCGAGTCCCCCTGGCCCCGGGTCACCTGGCCCAGCCACAGCTCGATGCTCTCCTCCACCACAGCGGCCAGGAGGGCGTCCTTGTCGGCGAAGTGCCAGTAGATCGAACTCGCGGGGAGACCGCTGACCTTGCTGACCTGCGCGATGCTGGTCCCCTCGTACCCGCGCTCCCCGGCCACCGCAGCGGCGGCCTCGAGGATCCTCCGTCTGGACTCGCGACCTTTCGTCCGCGTGCGCCTGCTCCCGCTCACCTGGTCCCCCACGGTCCCCTCCTCGGCCATGCTGCCTCCCGGTCCTGTGTCCAGCGCCTCATTGTCCGTGCGTGCCCGGAGTTCTACTGTAGTGATCACTACACTATCGCGATGGCGAGAGGCCACCGCCCGAAAGGTGGACGACATGATCGATTCCCTCACCCGCAACTGGTGGGTTCAACTGATCCGCGGAGGGCTGGCCCTCACGCTCGGCGCCACGGCACTCGTCGCTCCCGGGTCCGATACGGGCGCCGGCATGACGCTCGCCGTGTTCCTGGTGGCCGCGTTCGCGATCGGCGACGGCGCCATGACCGTCACCACCGGGCTGGCCCTGCCGGGCGAGCACCGGGGCCGGGGTGGACTGATCGCCACCGGCGCCGGTGTCATCGTGCTCGGGATGGTCGTGTTGTTCTGGCCCGGACTGTCCGCCACCGCGCTCACGCTGGTGTTCGCCGCCTGGCTCGTGGTCTCGGGGGCACTCGTGTCCTACGGGGCGCGGACACTGCGTCACGAGATCTCGGACTCGTGGATCATGGGCGCACTGGGGGCGGTGCTCATCGCGCTCGGCATCGGCCTCGGCCTGGTCGGCCCCTCGACCATCGGCACGTTCGTGGTCTTCGCCGGCTGGTTCGGGCTGGCCGTGGGCGCCGTCATGGTGGCCGTCGCGTTCAGGCTGCGGGCAGATGTCGGGCGTCTGCCCTCGCCGGCCATGGCCTGAACCCCGCGCCGGTCGCGGGGATGCGCTACGGCCGACCCGGCCCCGGGCGCAGATCGCGGCCGACCAGGGCCCCCTCAGGGTTGCTCGGCCCGGTGTACTTGTCCCGCACCTCGGCCTCGAGGGTCGGCCTCGGGTCGAGGTGGGAGAGCCCGTTGAAGCACAGGTTGACGATGTGCGCGGCGACCTCCTCCTTGGGCGGGGTGCGCACGTCCAGCCACCACTGCGCGGTACCGGACACCATTCCCACCAACGCCTGCGCGTACACGCTCGCGGTGACGGGGTCGAAGCCCCGGTTCACGAACTCCTCCTCGAGGATGTACGTCACGCTCGCCGTCGCGTCGTTGAGCAGGGTGGAGTACGACCCCCCGGGGGCCGTCGACGACTCGCGGACCAGGATCCTGAACCCGTCGGTGCGTTCCTCGACGTAGCGCAGCAACGCCATGGCGGCGCGCTCGATCCGGCGCCGGGACCCCTCGCCCTGCAGGGACTCGGTGATCTCGGCACCGAGGTACGCCAGCTCGCGGTCACACACCACGGCGTAGAGGCCCTCCTTGCCGCCGAAGTGCTCGTAGACCACCGGCTTGGAGACCCCGGCGACAGCCGCGATCTCCTCCACCGTCGCGGAATCGTAGCCGTACTCCGCGAAGATCCGGCGGCCCACCTCGACCAGCTGCTGCCGTCGCTTGGCCGCCGTCATCCTGGTTCTCGGAGCCGGAATGGCCTCGCCCGTCATCATCAACCCTTTCGCCCGTCCCCCCGAGACTAGACGGCCCCGCTCACAGGGGGATCAGCAGACTGGCCGGGCCCAGCAGGGCGCACACCCCGAGCACCCGCAGGATCGGCCAGCGCAGGACGAAGGTCAGCACGAGCGCGACAAGGGTGATGCCCACTGCCACGGGGTTCACCGACGCGGCGTCGGGAATGGTGATCCGGAGAGGACCCCAGGTCCAGATGCTGGTGGCGGTGAACAGGGTGTTGAGTGCGAAGTAGAGCGCGAGGTTGGCGATCACCCCCACCACGGCAGCGGTGATGCCCGCGAGCGCGGCCGAGATGGCCACGTTGTGGCGCAACCGCTCGACGTACGGCGCTCCCAGCAGGATGAACAGGAAGCTCGGGACGAAGGTGACCCAGGTGACCAGGAGGGCTCCCAGGGTCGCGGCGACCCAGGGGTCGAGACCCCCGGGGTTGCGGTAGGCGGCCAGGAATGCGACGAACTGCACCACCATGATCAGCGGCCCCGGGGTGGTCTCCGCCAACGCCAGTCCGCGCACCATCTCCCCCGGCGCCAACCATCCGAAGGTCTCCACCGCCTGTTGGGCGATGAAGGCCAGCACCGCGTACGCACCGCCGAAGGTGACCAGGGCGGAGAACGAGAAGAACAGTCCCTGGGTGGTGAAAATGCTGTCGGATCCGAAGATCACGGTCACCGCCGCGATCGGCGCCGCCCACAATCCGAGCCCGATCGCCAGGATCCTCACCAACCGACCGGAGCTCGGCCGGTCATCGTGGAGCGCATCGTCGGAGATGACGGGGGCGGTCTCGTCCTGGTCACCGTCACCCTGAGGCGGGTGCGCGAAGTCCGGGTCGCGGCGCGAGAGCAGCCAACCGGCGAGAGCGGCCACGGCGATCACCACCGGGAACGGCACCGCGAACAGGGCGAGCGCGGCCGCCGCCGGACCCCTTCGTGACCCCCGCCGCTCCAGCAGGTCCGCGCCACCGGGCGCCGGGAGGTGTGCCAGACTGTTACCGACCCGGTCAGGGTCGTTCCCCCGTGGTGTAATCGGCAACACTTCTGATTTTGGTTCAGATATTCCAGGTTCGAGTCCTGGCGGGGGAGCCACCGGCCCCCTCGCGGATCTCAGCCCATCCCGCCGGAGATCGCGAGCGCCAGGACGAGCAGCAGGATCGCCACGATCGCCAGAACGGCGAGCACGGGTTGGCGCCGGTTGCGCGGGGTGCGGACCTCCTCCTCACCCTGCTGGGTGACGGACTGGGGGTCGGGCTCGTTCGCTCCGGTCATGTGAACCTCTCCTCTTCGATTCGGGCGTACTCCTCCAGCAGTACCAACCCGTGGCGTCCGGCGTCGCCTTCCGCCCGCAGGCCCTCGCGCATCGACCCGAGCATCTCCCGGCCGTGGGGGAAGGGCGGCAGCAGCGGGACGTCGGGGTCGGTGACCGCCTCGATCACCGTGGGCCGGTCCGCCGTGAACGCCGCCTCCAGCGCGGCGTCGAGCTGGTCGGCATCCTCGACCCGAACCCCGCGCAGCCCCAGCAGCCGGGCGTAACCGGCCATGTCGAACGCCGGGACGTCCTGCGAGGGCGCGAACCGCGGGGCCGCCTCGGTCTCCCGCTGCTCCCAGCTCACCTCCGCCAGGTCGCCGTTGCACAGCACCACCACGACCATCGTGGGGTCGTCCCATCCGGGCCACGCCTCGGAGACGGTGATCAGCTCGTTGATCCCCAACATCTGCACGGCCCCGTCGCCGGCCAGCACCACGACGGGCCTGGCCGGGGCGGTGGCCTTGGCGGCGATCGCGTACGGGATGCCGCACCCCATCGACGCCAGCGTGGACGACAGGTGTGCCGGGACCGAGGTCGGCAGGTCCATCTGCCGGACGTAGTGGTACACCGAACTGCCCACGTCCACGGCGAGCCGGGAGTCGTGCGGCATGTGACGGCACATTCTGCGCGCCACGAGCTCCGGGTTGAGGCCGCGGGCCGGCACCTCCGCGCGTTCGCGGGAGATCTCGCGCCACCGCCCGACCCATTTCTCCACCTCGCCGCGCCACGCGGACCGGTCACGCTCCCCCACGCGCTCGGTCAGCGCGCGCAGCGCCACCGCGGCGTCACCGACCAGCCCCACCTCGACGGGGTAGCGGTTGGCCAGGTGGGACGGGTCGAGGTCGATCTGCACGGCCCGCGCCTGCCCGGGCACCGGGTAGAACTCCGTCCAGGGATCGTTCGATCCG
>NZ_JAALEC010000064.1:0-3543 GCF_014145205.1 Dietzia sp. DQ11-44 | reverse complement strand
CGCCCGCGCCGCCTGCGCGGCCGCCGGTGTACCGATCGACGACCCCGGGACCGCCCGCCTGTACCTGCACGCGCTCGGCCAGCTCGCCGCCTCGCGCATGATCGAGGAGACCTCATGACCAGCACGCTCAGCCGCCCGGCGGCCCCCGCCCCCGTCGGCCGCCTCGTGGACCAGTTCGAGCGCGGCCTCGACGCCCCCATCTGTCTGACCTGGGAGCTCACCTACGCCTGCAACCTCGCGTGCGTGCACTGCCTGAGCTCCTCGGGCAAGCGCGACCCCCGCGAGCTGAGCACCGAGCAGTGCAAGGCGATCATCGACGAGCTGCAGCGCATGCAGGTCTTCTACGTGAACATCGGCGGTGGCGAGCCCACCGTCCGCCCCGACTTCTGGGAGCTCGTCGACTACGCGACCAGCCACCAGGTGGGCGTGAAGTTCTCCACCAACGGCGTGCGCATCGACGAGAAGGTGGCGCAGCGCCTGGCCGCGAGCGACTACGTCGACGTGCAGATCTCCATCGACGGTGCCACCGCCGAGGTCAACGACGCGGTCCGCGGCCCGGGCTCGTTTGACATGGCGGTCCGTGCCCTCGAGAACCTCAAGAACGCCGGCTTCACCGACGCCAAGATCTCGGTGGTGGTCACCCGCGAGAACGTGACCCAGCTGGACGAGTTCAAGGCCCTGGCGGACAAGTACGACGCCACCCTTCGCATCACCCGCCTGCGCCCCTCCGGCCGCGGGGCGGACGTGTGGGACGACCTCCACCCGCTCCCCGAGCAGCAGAAGGACCTCTACGACTGGCTGGTCGAGCACGGGTCGAACGTCCTCACCGGTGACAGCTTCTTCCACCTGTCGGCCTTCGGCGACGGCCAGGGCTCGCTGCCCGGCCTGAACCTCTGCGGCGCGGGCCGCGTGGTGTGCCTCATCGACCCGATCGGGGACGTCTACGCCTGCCCGTTCGCGATCCACGAGGAGTTCCTCGCCGGCAACATCGTCTCCGACGGCGGCTTCGAGAGCGTCTGGCAGACCTCGGAGCTCTTCCGCGAGCTGCGTGAGCCCCAGTCGGCCGGGGCCTGCGCGTCCTGCAACTTCTACGACAGCTGCCGCGGCGGCTGCATGGCGGCCAAGTTCTTCACCGGCCTGCCCATGGACGGGCCGGACCCGGAGTGCGTCCAGGGGTACGGCGAGGGACTGCTCGCGGCCGAGCGCAGCATCCCCTCGCCGTCACAGGACCACTCCCGGGTCAAGGGGCTGGCGGCGCGCAAGCAGCCCACCGGCCCGGTCCCGCTGACCCTCGTCACCACCCCGCCGCGCAGGCCCACCAGCCTGTGCGACGAGTCCCCCGTCTGAGTCGGCCGGCCGACCCGCCACCGCCCACGTCCTCCCCCGAAGGAGCCCTCTCCCGTGTCACGCCTGTCGAAGATCGCCGAGGCCAACCCCTGGCGCCGCAACCCCTGGTTCGAATCGGTCGCCGAGGCCCAGCGCCGCGCCAAGAAGAAGCTGCCCCGGAGCGTCTACATGGCGCTGGTGGCCGGCAGTGAGCAGGGCGTGACGATCGACGACAACACGGCCGCGTTCGCCGAGCTGGGTCCCAAGCCGCACGTGATCGGGGCCAAGGCCGAGCGGGACATGGCCACCACTGTGATGGGGCAGCCGATCAGCCTCCCGGTGATGATCTCGCCGACCGGGGTCCAGGCCGTGACCCCGGACGGTGAGGTCGACGTGGCCCGCGCGGCCGCCGCGCGCGGCACCGCGATGGGACTGAGCTCCTTCGCCTCCAAGCCGATCGAGGAGGTCATCGCCGCGAACCCGCAGACCTTCTTCCAGGTGTACTGGCTCGGCGGCAAGGAGAAGGTCCTCGAGCGCCTCGAGCGGGCCAAGGCCGCCGGCGCCGCGGGCGTCATCCTCACCACCGACTGGTCGTTCTCCATGGGGCGCGACTGGGGCAGTCCGACCATCCCGGAGAAGCTCGACGCCAAGGCGATGCTCACCCTCGCCCCGGAGATCGCGGTGCGTCCGCGCTGGGCCGCCGAGTGGGCGCGTGACGTGGTGACCAACAAGCGTTTCCCCGACCTGACCACGCCGAACCTCGTGCACCAGGGCGAGATGGGTCCGACCTTCTTCGGCGCCTACGGCGAGTGGATGGGTACCCCGCCGGCCACGTGGGAGGACATCGCGTGGGTCGTGGACAACTACGACGGGCCGGTCATGCTCAAGGGCATCACCCGCATCGACGACGCCCGGCGTGCGGTCGACGCAGGCGTCAGCGCGATCTCGGTCTCCAACCACGGTGGCAACAACCTCGACGGCACCCCGGCCTCGATCCGCTGCCTCGCACCGATCGTCGACGCCGTCGACGGTCAGGTCGAGGTGCTGATGGACGGCGGGATCCGGCGCGGTTCGGACGTGGCCAAGGCGCTCGCCCTGGGCGCCCGCGCCGTGATGATCGGCCGCGCGTACCTGTGGGGCCTGGGCGCCAACGGCCAGGCCGGCGTGGAGAACGTCCTGGACGTCCTGCGCTCGGGCCTGGACTCCAGCCTGATCGGGTTGAGCAAGTCCTCGATCTCGGAGCTCACCAGGGATGACTACGTGATCCCCGACGGGTTCATGCGTCGCCTGGGAGAGTGACCCGGTGGGCGGTCCGCCGGGCCTCCCTGTTACGTCCGTAGAGGAAAAGGAACCACAGTCCATGGGAGACTTCGACGGCAAGGTCGTCTACATCACCGGCATCGCCCGCGGCCAGGGCCGCAAGCACGCCATCCGTTTCGCCCGGGAGGGTGCCAGTGTCATCGGACTGGACCTGTGCGCCTCGCCGTCCGAGCACGTCGGCTACAAGGCGGCCACCGAGGACGACCTCGCGCAGACGGTCGAGAAGGTCCGCGCGGAGGGCGGGGAGATCCTCGCCGAGATCGGCGACGTCCGCGACCTGGCGTTCCAGCAGGACCTGGTCGCCCGCGGGGTCGAGCAGTTCGGCGGCCGTCTGGACGTGGTGATCGCCAACGCCGGCATCTGCAACTGGGGCAAGGTCTGGGAGATCGACGAGCAGCAGTGGCAGGACACGATCGACATCAACCTCACGGGGTACTGGAAGACCCTCAAGGCCACCATCCCGCACATGCTCGCGGCGGACAACGGTGGATCGATCGTCCTGGTGAGCTCCGTCGCCGGACTCAAGGCCATGCCGGTCCAGTCGCCCTACTCGGCCTCCAAGTACGGCGTGGTGGGCCTCGCGCAGACCGCGGCCAAGGAGCTCGGTGAGCACCGGATCCGCGTCAACACGATCCACCCCTACGGCGTGCTGACCCCCATGGGTGCCGACGACCCGGCGGCCCACGACGTGTTCACCAACATGCCCCAGTTCCTCCCGCACTTCACGCCGATCCTGGGGATGGGCATGGCCACCACGGACGACATCTCCGACTCGGTGCTGTTCCTGGCCTCGGACGCCTCCCGCACCATCACCGCGTCGACGTTCACCGTCGACATGGGCGCGATCAAGGTCTGACCATCGAGCCCGTCCTGGCGGTGCTGCCGCTCGGCGCCACC
>NZ_JAALEC010000635.1:0-17846 GCF_014145205.1 Dietzia sp. DQ11-44 | reverse complement strand
TCCATCGTCCCACCCACCAGAGGATGGGACTCGTCGACGTACGGCTTGCCCAGGAGGCTCATCGTCACCCCGGCGTCCAGGGCCTCGGCCAGGTCCATCAGCTCCTGCCGGGCCCCGGCCATGCCGCGCCCGGCGAGGATGGCGATGCGCTCCCCCGCGTCCAGCAGCTCTACCGCGCGGGCCACGTCGTCCTCGCGCGGCGAGACCACCCCGTGCGTCCACTCGGGCGCGGTCACGACGACCCCGTGCTCCTGACCGTCGTCCCCGGCCAGCTCGGGCGCCGGCGCGTTCTGCACGTCATGGGGGATCACCACCACGACCGGGGTCCGGTGCGTCAGGGCGGCGCGGAACGCCCGGTCGATCACCATCGGCAGCTGGTCGGCGGCGACGACGGTCTGCAGATAAGGCCCGGCCACGTCGGCGAACACGCTGCTCAGGTCGATCTCCTGCTGGTAACCGGAGCCGAGCACGCCCGTGTGCTGCTGCGCCACCAGCGCCACCACCGGGACGCTGTCCAGCTTGGCGTCGTACAGGCCGTTGAGCAGGTGCACGGCACCCGGGCCCTGTGTGGAGTTGACCACTCCCACCCCGCCCGAGTACTTGGCGTCGGCCACCGCCATGAACGCCGCGGACTCCTCGTGCCGCGCCCGCATGAACCGCGGTGCCACGTCGGACCGCTGCAGCGCGCCGAGTATCGGGTTGTTCCCGTCCCCGGCGTATCCGTAGATCCGTTCCACATCCCAGGCGACCAGTCGTTCGACGACGAGGTCGGCCACCGTCTTGTCGTGGGTCATCTGTGTCCCCTCTCCGATTGACGGCCCTGATGGTGGGCCCCACCGTAGGGGCCGCACAGGCGGGCCTCCACCGGTACCGCGCAACGACGTGGTCCCCGTCAGACCCAGCCCTTATCCTTTCGGGGACGGTCCGCTCGCCGGACGCGAACCCGACACCGGCACGCCACGCCGCCCGAGGAGACTTGATGACGACACCCGACACCGACCGCTCGCAGACCGCGGTCATCGTCCTGGCCGCCGGTTCCGGCACCCGGATGAAGAGCGCGACGCCCAAGATGCTGCACCGGGTGTGCGGCCGGACGATGCTCGGGCACGCGCTGCACGCCGCGGCCGGGATCCACCCGGAGCAGATCGTCGTGGTGGTGGGGCACCAGCGTGAGCAGGTCGGGGCCGCGGTCGCCGAACTCGCCGTCGACCTGGGTGTCCCGGTGACCACCGCGGTGCAGGAGGAGCAGAACGGCACGGGCGACGCGGTGGCCGCGGGCATGGCCGCCCTGCCCGCCGATTTCTCGGGAACGGTGCTGGTCACCACTTCGGACATCCCCCTGCTGGACGCGGACACCCTCCGCGAGGTGGTCACGCGCCACGACCTCCGGCCACGCGCCTCGGTCACCATCCTGACCTCCACGGCCCCCGACCCCACGGGGTACGGGCGGATCGTGCGGAACGACGACGGCGAGGTGCTCAGGATCGTCGAGCACAAGGACGCCTCGGACGACGAACGGGCGATCGACGAGGTCAACTCCGGCATCTACGCCTTCGACGCCCGCGTCCTGCGGGAGAAGCTGGGCGAGCTGGGCACCGACAACTCGCAGGGCGAGTTGTACCTGACCGACGTCATCCAGTTGGCGCGTCAGTCCAACGGGCTCATCCGCGGCCACCGTGTCGAGGACGCCGATCTGGTGGCCGGGGTCAACGACCGCGTCCAGCTGGCCGGGCTGGCCGCCGAGATGAACCGCCGCCTGTGTGAGACGGCCATGCGCGCCGGCGCGACGATCGTCGATCCGGGCAGCACCTGGGTGGACGTGGACGTCCACATCGGCCGGGACGTCACCATCCTGCCGGGCACCCACCTCACCGGCTCCACCGTGATCGGCGACGGCGCGACCGTCGGACCCGACACCACCCTGCAGGACACCACGGTCGGCGAGGGCGCGAGCGTCGTGCGCACCCATGCCGTCGGCGCGAGCATCGGGCCCGGGGCGGAGGTCGGCCCGTTCGCCTACCTGCGTCCGCAGGCGGAGCTCGGCGAGCGCAGCAAGATCGGCACCTTCGTGGAGGTCAAGAAGTCGAGCATCGGGGCGCACACCAAGGTCCCGCACCTGACCTACGTGGGCGACGCGACCATCGGGGAGCACACCAATATCGGGGCATCCAGCGTCTTCGTCAATTACGACGGGGTGAACAAGAACCGTACAGTGATCGGCGATCACTGCCGCACCGGTTCGGACACCATGTTCATCGCACCGGTGACCGTCGGAGACGGGGCCTATTCGGGCGCGGGTACCGTGATCAAGAACGACGTCCCGCCCGGGGCCCTGGCGGTGTCCGGCGGACGACAGAGGAACATCGACGACTGGGTGATCGAGAACCGACCGGATTCCGGCTCGGCCGAGGCCGCCCTACGTACCCGGAACGACTCCTAGAAGGACGGACTCACCGAGTGAGCGAGTGGATCGACAACCAGAAGAACCTGATGTTTTTCGCGGGGCGTGCGCACCCCGAACTCTCGGATCAGGTCGCCGCCGAGCTGGGGATCGAGGTCACCCCCCAGACCGCCCGCGACTTCGCCAACGGGGAGATCTTCGTCCGCTTCGAGCAGTCTGTCCGCGGCTGCGACGCGTTCGTGCTGCAGAGCTGCCCGGCGCCGCTGAACAAGTGGATCATGGAGCAGCTCATCATGATCGACGCCCTCAAGCGCGGCAGCGCCAAGCGGATCACGGCCGTGCTGCCGTTCTACCCGTACGCGCGGCAGGACAAGAAGCACCGTGGTCGTGAGCCCATCTCGGCCCGCCTGATCGCCGATCTGCTCAAGACCGCCGGCGCCGACCGGATCATCACGGTCGACCTGCACACCGACCAGATCCAGGGCTTCTTCGACGGCCCGGTCGACCACATGCACGCCCAGGGCCAGCTGTCGGACTACGTGCGGGAGCACTACGGCACGGACAACATCTGCGTGGTCTCCCCCGACGCCGGCCGCGTCAAGGTGGGCGAGAAGTGGGCCGACGCCCTCGACGGTGCGCCCCTGGCGTTCGTCCACAAGACCCGCGACCCCAACGTGCCCAACCAGGTCAAGTCCAACCGCGTCGTGGGTGACGTCGAGGGACGCACCTGTGTGCTGATGGACGACATGATCGACACCGGCGGCACCATCGCCGGCGCCGTCAAGGTCCTCAAGGACGCCGGTGCCGGCGACGTGATCATCGCCTGTACCCACGGTGTCTTCTCCGACCCGGCGGCCGAGCGGCTGGCCACGTGCGGGGCCAAGGAGGTCATCACCACCGACACGCTGCCGATCCCGCCGGAGAAGCGGTTCGACAACCTCACCGTGCTGTCCATCGCCCCGCTGCTGGCCCGGACCATCCACGAGGTCTTCGAGAACGGCTCGGTGACCAGCCTGTTCAACGGGAACGCCTGACATGTCCGCGGACGCCGCGGGTCGCGCCACGATCTACCACAACCCGCGCTGTTCGAAGTCCCGGCAGGCGCTCGACCTGCTGCGCGAGCGGGGGGTCGAGCCGACTGTGGTCAAGTACCTCGACACCCCGCCTACGGTCGCCGAGCTCCGCACCCTCATCTCCGATGCCGGGCTGACGGTGCGGCAGGCCGTGCGGGTCAAGGAGGCCGAGTTCACCGAGCTGGGTCTGCTCGAGGCCTCGGACGAGGAACTGCTCGAGGCGATGGTGGCGCACCCCCGGCTCATCGAGCGGCCCTTCGTCGTCACCGGCAAGGGCACCCGCCTGGCGCGGCCCACCTCGGCCGTCGAGGAGATCCTCTGACGGTTGGGGTGGTCGGAGTGACCCGGGCCCCGGCGTGACCCGGAGCCCCGGGGTACCCGACGTGATTTGGGGGCGGGGCGCCGCGCCGCTAGGCTGATCGGGTCATCTCGGCGAGGGAGGGCCCTGCAGGGGCCACTCCGTTATCGACGCGATCATTGTCGGTGTGGTCCCCGGTGGGCCGCCCCGGGCGATCGTCTCGGTCGCCGGGGAGGTCTCCCGCCCGCAGAGCGCACGCGCGCTCCCCACCGACAGAAGGTTCACCATGGCCAAGGAAATCAACAACCTCAAGACCACCATCCGCACCGAGTTCGGCAAGGGCTCCGCCCGCCGCGCCCGTCGTGAGGGCCAGGTCCCCGCGGTGCTCTACGGCCACCACACCGAGCCGCGCCACCTCCTCCTCAACACCCTGGAGTTCGCCGCGGTGCTGCGTGCACACGGCACCAACTCGCTGCTCACGCTGGACATCGAGGGCGAGGAGCAGCTCGCGCTGCCCAAGCAGATCGACGTGCACCCGCTGACCCGCGTCATCGAGCACACCGACCTGCTGGTCGTGCGCAAGGGCGAGAAGGTCACGGTCGAGGTCTCCGTCACGGTCGTCGGCGACGCCGCCCCGGGCACCCTCGTCACCCAGGACGCCAGCTACGTCGAGATCGAGGCCGACGCCACCCTCCTGCCCGAGGGCTTCGAGGTCTCGGTCGAGGACGCCGAGGCAGGCCTCCAGATCACCGCCGCCGACATCGAGCTCCCCGCCGGCAGCACCCTGGTCTCCGATCCCGAGACCCTGATCGTCAACGTGATCGAGGCGCCGACCGAGGCGGACCTCGAGTCCGAGGAGGAGGCAGCCCCCCAGGGTGAGGCCGCCGAGGACGCCGCCCAGGCCGCCGAAGAGGCGTGATCCCCCTCGCCGCGGCCTGAGCTGCGGCGACACCGCCCGCGGGCCCGCTGCCGACCATCGAGTCGGAGCGGGCCCGCGGTCGATTCCGGAACCCCTCGTCCGGACGCACCGGCCGGCTGGTCCCGACCGCAGTCGAGACCTAGCCGCAGTCGAGACCTAGCCCCGAATGAGGCCGACGGCCAGGACGACCATCATCACGGCGATCCCCGCGTCCAGCACCCGCCACGCGCCGGGCCTGGTGAACACTCCGCGCAGGGCCCTGCCCCCGAAACCGATCAACGCGAACCATGCCGTGCCGGCGAGGAACGCCCCGGCCGCGAACACCCAGCGCAGATCCCCCGCCTGCTGGTTGGCGAGGGTCCCCAGGAACACCACGCTGTCCAGATAGGCGTGGGGGTTGAGCCAGGTGAACGCCGCGCACGCCGCCACCGCGCCCAGGGTCGAGGGGATCCGTGCGTCGCCGTCCACCTGCAGCCCGCTGCCGGGGCGCAAGGCGCGGGATGCGGCAAAGGCGCCGTAGGCCAGCAGGAACACCACCCCGAACCACTTCATCACCGTGATGGCGGCGGGCGCGGACTCGACCAGCGCCCCGACCCCGGCCACGCCGAGCAGGATCAGGGCCGCCTCGGACAGGACGCAGAAGATCACGATCGGGACCATCGCCACGTCGCCGCGGATCGAGCGTTGGAGGACGTAGGCGTTCTGTGCGCCGACGGCGGCGATGAGCCCGAGGCCCATCCCGGCGCCCATGAGAAGCGTGGAGGTGGTGGTCACGTCCCCACGCTAGGGTCGCGATGGATGTAGCGCTACTACAGTTCCTTGGCTAGCATTAGCCTCACTTATGGACGCACTTCACCTGGACCAGCTGCGCACCCTCGTGGCCGTCGTCGACCTCGGTTCGTTCGACGCGGCCGCCACCCACCTCCACCTCACGCAGTCCGCGGTGTCCCAGCGGATTCGAGCGCTGGAGGACTCGGCCGGCCGAATCCTGGTCCGCCGCGACCGCCCGGTCACGGCGACCGACTCCGGCGAGACGGTGCTCCGGACCGCACGGCAGATGCTCCACCTCGAGGAATCCCTCTCCCGCGAGTTCGACGGAGCGGGCACCCCGACAGAGCACGTGGTCCTGGCGGTGGCGTGCAACTCCGATTCGCTGGCCACCTGGTTCCTCGACGCCATGACCGAGGTCCACTCCTCGGGCCGGGTGGTCTTCGACCTCCGCCGCGAGGACGAGTCGTTGTCCTCCCAGCTCCTCCGGCGGGGCGAGGTGATGGCGGCGGTGACCAGCGAGTCCCGACCCGTCCAGGGGTGCCGGTCACTGCCGCTGGGGTCGATGCGGTACCTCGCGTGCGCCAGTCCCGGGTTCGTGGCCCGGCACCTGCGGGACGGTTCGCCCACGACCGCGCTGGGCCGAGCCCCCATCGTCGACTTCGATCGCAGCGACGCCCACCAGAACCACCACTACCGACGGTTGGCCCGCCGCGAACCGACCGGGCCCCGACACTTCGTGCCCAGTTCGCACGACCACGTCCGGGCCATCGCCGCCGGGTTGGGCTGGGGCCTGGTCCCCGAGCGACTGGCCACACCGTGGCTGGTCTCCGGCGAGCTCGCCGAGGTCTCCCCCGACCGCCCCCTCGACGTCCCTCTGTTCTGGCAACACTGGAGACTCCAGTCCCCCGACCTCGACGCCCTGACGGCGGCGGTGCTCGAGACGGCCCGGGCCGAGCTGCAGGCATGACGGCCCGAGCCGGAGCGGAGGCGAGCGGGTGGAGCGGCGACCGACGGGAGCGGCGACCGACTCCGTCTGGGACCATGGGTCCGTGAGTACCGCTGACGCCCCCGGACCCAGACTCGTCGTGGGCCTGGCCAACCCCGGTCCCGACTACGAGGGCACCCGACACAACATCGGCTGGGACGTGCTGGTGGAGCTCGCCTCCCGCGCCCTGCCCATGCCCGCGAGCTTCTCCACGCACAAGCGGACCAACTGCGAGGTCGCCCAGACGCGGTTGGCCGACCAGGCCGTGGTCCTGGCCCGTCCGCGGAGCTACATGAACCTGTCCGGGGGCCCCGTCGCGGCGGTGGCGAAGTACTTCTCCGTCGCCCCCACCGAGGTGATCGTGGTGCACGACGAGATCGACATCGATTTCGGTCAGGTCCGGCTCAAGCGTGGCGGGGGCGAGGGCGGGCACAACGGCCTGCGCTCGGTGACCAGCGCCCTCGGCACGCGCGACTACATCCGCGTCCGCGCGGGGGTCGGCCGGCCACCGGGTCGCATGGCGGTGGCGGATTACGTCCTCAAGCGCTTCTCTAAGCTCGAGCAACCCGACGTGCCGTTCCTGGTCCAGGACGCTGCCGACGCCGTCGAACTGCTCCTCACGCACGGGCTGGAGACCGCCCAGAACCAGGTCCACTCCGCGTGAGCCGTCCCCGGCGGCTGCGACGTGACGCCGCTCTGGGCGCGGGGGCACTGACGGGCCGGAGCAGGAGCGCACGACCGGCTCGTGGGGCGATCACATGTCGTACAGCTCTCCCAGCCGGTCGAGGAGCGCCACGAGCGCGCCGTTCTCCAGCGACGCCGCGACCTCACCCTCGCTGAACCTCTCGGACCGCATCATCCAGGTGAGCAGCGCGACGGTCAGCTCCTCGTCGGAGTCCCGGGCCAGCGCTACGAGATCAGGTGCCTGGTTGCCCATACCGTGCCCACCACGACGTTCCAGCGTCCGCCGGTACTCGACATCGGTCAGCGCTCCCCCGTTGCAGACCTCCATGACCTTCTCGGTGTCGCGGTCGTAGATCGGGTAGCGGATGTTGAAAGAGCCGTTCTCGTTCCGATCTCCCCCCGCCCACACGACCGCGCGGACACCGCGCAACCGCTCGATCGCCGGGAGAAGGTCGCGCAGCGCCGCCCTCCGCTCCTCGCGCACCTGTCCGTCCTCGACTGCCGATCTGTCCCTACTCGCGCTCATGCCCGTCTCCGCTCCGGCGCCGTCCGGTGACGCCGCCACTGCGCACCGTAGGCGCCGGGTCCGACAGCGCGCCCCGTGTGACCTCGCCTTTCGCGCGCGTCCGCCGGCTCCGGGCGGCGCACTGGCGGATTGGGTGCTCGAACGTGCACGGACGTACCCTGGGATGACGACGGCGAGGGCCGCCGGAGCACCGAGGAGGACGCGTGACGGAGACCGCCGAGGACACCGGGACGACCGGGCAACCCGCTGGTCCCGACGGGTCCGGGGCCCACGCGAACGTGCGCTCCGAAGTCGCGCGACGCCGCACCTTCGCCGTGATCGCCCACCCGGACGCCGGCAAGTCCACGCTCACCGAGGCGCTGGCGCTGCACGCCCGGGTCATCACCGAGGCCGGAGCCGTCCACGGGAAGTCCGGCCGTCGGTCGACCGTCTCCGACTGGATGGAGATGGAGAAGGCCCGCGGCATCTCCGTCAGTTCCACTGCGCTGCAGTTCACGTACAAGCCGGCCGGGTTGCCGGAGGACGACGACCCCTATGTGATCAACCTCGTCGACACCCCCGGCCACGCCGACTTCTCGGAGGACACCTACCGCGTCCTCACCGCCGTGGACGCCGCGGTCATGCTCATCGACGCCGCCAAGGGCCTCGAGCCGCAGACGCTCAAGCTGTTCCGGGTGTGCAAGCACAACGGCCTGCCCATCATCACGGTGATCAACAAGTGGGACCGGCCGGGGCAGGCGCCGCTGGAACTACTGGACGAGATCACCGAGCAGATCGGCCTGGTCCCCACCCCGCTCTTCATGCCGGTCGGTATCGCCGGCGACTACCGGGGCCTGCTCCGTCGCGGCCCCGACGGGGCGCCAGAGGAGTACATCCACTTCACCCGCACCGCCGGCGGCTCGACCATCGCCCCGGAGGAGCACTACGACCCGGCCGCCGCCGCCGAGCGCGAGGGCGATGTCTGGGAGACCGCCGTCGAGGAGTCCGAACTGCTCTCGGCCATGGGGCAGGACCACGACCAGGAGCTCTACCTGGCGGGCGAGACCAGCCCGGTGATCTTCGCCTCCGCCATGCTCAACTTCGGCGTCCACCAGATCCTCGACGCGTTGGTCGAGCTGGCACCGTCGCCGCACGCGTGGGACACCGTCACCGGCGCGCCGCGTGAGACCTCGGACCCGTTCTCCGCCGTCGTGTTCAAAGTGCAGGCCGGCATGGACGCCGCGCACCGCGACCGGCTCGCGTTCATGCGCGTGGTCTCCGGCGAGTTCGAGCGCGGCATGGTGGTCACCCACGCCCAGTCCGCCAAGCCGTTCACCACGAAGTACGCGCTCACCGTCTTCGGCCGCGACCGCACCACCGTCGAGACCGCCTACCCGGGCGACGTGGTGGGCCTGGTCAACGCCACCGCGCTGGCCCCCGGCGACACCCTCTACACCGGTAAGAAGGTCCAGTTCCCGCCGATCCCACAGTTCGCCCCCGAGCACTTCGCCGTGGTCCGCGCGCACTCGCTGGGCAAGTACAAGCAGTTCCGCAAGGCCATCGACCAGCTGGCCGCCGAGGGCGTGGTGCAGATCCTGCGCAACGACACCCGCGGCGACGCGAACCCGGTCATGGCGGCGGTCGGGCCCATGCAGTTCGAGGTGGTGACCGCCCGCATGAAGACCGAGTTCAACGTCGAGGTCGTCGTCGACAACCTGCCCTACTCCATCGCCCGCCGCACCGACGCCGCCTCGGCCGACGAGCTCGGCCGCCAGCGCGGAGTGGAGGTGTTCCAGCGCACCGACGGCGAGCTGCTGGCCCTGTTCGGCGACAAATGGCGTCTGCAGTACATCAGCAAGGAGATGGATCACCTCACCATCGAACCGCTGGTCGCCGACACCAACTGACCCTCGAGTCACACACGCCCCACCGGGCCCGCGAAAGCTCTGAACAACCGTCCAGAACTTGCTCGGATAGGGCTCGGAACGGCCCACCCTTGGTTAACCCCGGTGATTCACGGGGATCTGCGGATCGCTGGGCGAAAATAGACCGAAGTGCTTCCTGAACAGGGGAAACTGGGACTTGTCGAAGGTTCCATGTCCCCACACAGAAAGCACTCGGTAGGTGAAGCGTACGTCGTGGTCGTCTGGCCTGTCCGTTACTGCTGATGGTGTCGGGGTGGTCTCTCATGCCGGGGCCATCGCTCCGCGCCTTCTGGCTGATCAGGTCGGTCTGACCGCCGCGCTGTCAGGGGCCATGGCCCGCCGCCGGTTCATCCCGATCCACGATCGCGGCCGGGTGTTGATCGACGTCGCGGTGATGCTGGCCGATGGCGGCGAGTCCATCTCAGACATCGGCGTCCTGCGCCACCAGTCTGGCGCCCTGGGCCCGGTGGCCTCGGCGCCGACAGTGTGGCGCACACTCGATGAGGTCACCGCCGGCAAGCGCAAGAAGATCCAGGTGGCGCGGGCTCAGGCACGGCGGCACGTGTGGTCCCACCTGCCCGGCGGGGTGCCCGCATCCAAGTGCGCGGGCCGGGACCTGGGATCGACGATCGTTCTCGATGTGGACGCCACCATCGTGGTCACCCACAGCGAGAAAGAGCTTGCTGCGCCGACGTACAAGCGCACCTTCGGCTACCACCCGATCGGCGTGTGGTGCGACAACACAGAAGAGTTCCTCGCCGCGAGCCTGCGGCGGCGACACCCCGGCCGTGGCGTGCGATCACTACCACCGCCACGCCGAGGACGTCCGCGACCTGGCCGCCCTGGGCGTCGACGACTACCGGTTCTCGATCTCCTGGTCGCGGGTCCTGCCCACCGGGCGCGGGCAGGTCAACCGGCCCGGCCTGGACTTCTACTCGCGGCTCGTCAACGACCTCCTGGCGGCCGGGATCCGCCCGGTGCCCACCCTCTATCACTGGGACCTTCCCCAGGCCCTGCAGGACGAGGGCGGCTGGCTGAGCCGGGACACCTCGCAGGCCCTGGCCGACTACACCGCCGTGGTGGTCGACGCCCTCGGCGACCGCGTCACCCGCTGGCTCACGCTCAACGAGATGAACGTCCACACCCTCTACGGCCACGGACTCACCGATCACGCGCCGGCGCTCGGGATGGGACTGGACTGCCTGCCCGTGGCCCACAACCTGCTCCGCGCACACGGTCTGGCGGTCGGGGCGATCCGTGCCGCCGGCCCCCGGCACGAGGTCGGGGTGGTGCAACAGCACTTCCCCGTCATCGCCGCGACCGACTCCCCGGAGGACGTCGGGGCCGCCGAGATGTTCCGCATCCTGACCAACTGGCTGTTCTCCGATCCGGTCCTCCGGGGCGCCTACCCGGAGGACTGGGTGGCCGAGCTCGTCATGACCACCGCCGGCCTGACCGCCGACCAGCTCGAGCAGGACCTCGTCGTCATCGCGAGCCCCCTCGACCACTACGGCGTCAACTACTACGAACCCACGGTGATCGAAGCCCCCCGCGAGGACACGGACTACTCCGGGGTCCTCGAGGTCGACTTCCCGGAGGACATGCCGTTCCGCCCCGTGCGGATCGAGGGTGTGGAGCGGACCGACTTCGACTGGCCCGTCGTGCCGTCGGGTCTCACCGACATCCTCACGACACTCCACGAGAGGTACCCGGGGTTGCCGCCGGTGACGATCACCGAGAACGGGTGCTCGTACCACGACGGCCCCGGAGCGGACGGGGCCGTCCACGACGAGCGCAGGATCGACTACCTGCGCGCGCACCTGGCGGCGGTGGTGGACGCGGTCGACGCCGGCGTGGACGTGGAGGGGTACTACGTGTGGTCGGCGATGGACAACTTCGAATGGGCCGCCGGGTACGCCGAGCGCTTCGGTCTGGTGCACGTGGACCACACCACCCTCACGCGGACCCGCAAGGCCTCCTGGTACTGGTATCGCGACCTGATCGCCCGGCACCGGGAGCGAGTCGCAGGCTTTGGTCCGACACGGGCCTCCGGGGCGCATCCGGCGGTCTAAGCTGGGCAGATGACCACCGATTCGGCCACCGGGCGCCGTCGAACTCTGGGCCTTGTCAGCGTGTGCGCGTCCGTCGCGCTCCTCGGTTCGGCGTGCGGGACACCGGTGGCGACACCGGGCCCCGACGAGAGCCCGGCCGCCTACTCGGGCCTCGAGGTGAACGAGGACCGGATCGACTACGCGGTCGGCAAGGTCACCGACATCGTCGAGGAGGAGATGGACGCCTCCGGTATCCCGGGCGCGGCCGTGGCCGTGGTGCACGGCGGCGAGGTGGTCCTCGCGGAGGGGTTCGGCGTCCGTGACACCGGCACGGGCGCCGAGGTGGATGCGCGGACCGTGTTCCCGTTGGCCTCGATCTCCAAGTCGGTCAGCGCCACGGTGGTGGCAGCGGAGAGCGCCGACGGCCAGGTCGACTGGTCCACCCCCGTCAGCGAGTACCTGCCGTGGTTCGAGCTCTCCGATCCGCAGGTGTCCCCTCTCGTGACCGTCGGCGACGTCTTCGCGCATCGCTCCGGGCTCCCCGAGCACGCGGGCGACGACCTCGAGGACCTGGGCTACGACCGACCCGCGGTCCTGCACGGGCTGCGCCACCTGCCGCTCACTCCGTTCCGAACCTCCTACGCGTACACCAACTTCGGTCTCACCGCGGGGGCCGAAGCGGTGGCGGTCGCGGCCGGGACGCCCTGGGACGAGCTGGGTCGCGAGCGGATCTTCGACCCGCTCGGCATGACCGACACCTCGTTCTCCCACGACGAGCTGCTCGAGCGGGACAACCGGGCGGTCGGCCACGTGCGCGCCGACTCCCCCGACTCCCCCGACTCCGCGGACCAGAGCGACCCGGACGGGGACTGGGTCCCGGCCGATCCCCAGCGCGACCCCGACGCCCAGGCGCCGGCGGGGGGCCTGAGTTCGTCGGTGACCGACATGGCCGCCTGGATGGCGATGGTGCTCGACGACGGCAAGGGGCCCGGCGGTTCCCAGGTCGTGCCCGCCGAGGCGCTGCGCGAGGCCCTCACCCCGCAGATCGTCTCCTCGCCGCCGCGGGCCGCCGCGGACCGTCCCGGGTCCTACGGCTACGGGTTCAACATCGGTACCAGTTCCTCGGGTCGGGTCCAGTGGAGCCATTCCGGGGCGTTCGCGCTCGGGGCGGGCACCGCGATGCTCATGCTGCCCTCGCTCGACCTGGGGATCATCACGGTGACCAACGCCTCGCCGAGCGGGGTGGCGGAGACGATCAACGCCAGGTTCGCCGACTACGCCCAGTACGGCGACCCCACGCTGGACTGGCGGGATCTGTTCGGCCAGGCGTTCGCGTCACTGCTCGACCCGGTCGGGGACCTGGTGGACGCGACCCCGCCCGCCGATCCGGCACCGTCGAGGGACCCGGCCGAGCTGGTCGGGACGTACCGCAACGACTACTTCGGGACCCTCGAGGTCAGAGAGTCGGAGGACGCGCTGGAGATGACCGTCGGCGGCGCCGCCGCCTGGCCACTCGACCCCTGGGACGGCGACACGTTCGCGGTCGAACCGCGGAGTGAGAACTGGCCGCCGGGGTCGCGGGGTTCCGTGACGTTCGACGACGACGAGGTCACCGTCGAACTCCTGGACGGCAACGGTCTCGGGACCTTCACCAGGGCGCCCGCCGGGGACGAACCCGGCGATCCCGGATCCCCCGACTGACCGCGGGCGTCCGCCGCCCCCGGCGCAATCGGAGCCCCCGAGCCCGGGCCCGCAGGGAGGGTCAGCGCGGTGCCGGCAGCTTCCCGGCGCGCCGCCGGTCGCGTTTGGCATCGGCGTCGGGAGTGGTCATGAACGTCGAGAACCACGTCATCCGGGGGTCGGCGTCCACGAGGAAGGCCTTGACCGCGAGGGTCAGCGGCACGGCCAGGATCGCGCCCAGAGCACCGGCCACCGACGCCCAGAACACCAGCGAGAGGAACGTGACGGTGGGGGTCAGCCCCACGGCGTCGCCGGTGAACTTGGGCTGGATGAAGCTCTGGATCACCAGGTTGATCACGCTGTAGATCACCACCACCCAGATGGCGTCGACCGGTCCCCCGGTCAGGAGCGCGAACAGCGCGGGTGGCACGAGGCCCAGGACGAAGCCGATGTTAGGGATGTAGTTGGTGACGAAGGCCAGGACGCCCCAGACCAGGGCCAGCGGCACACCGATGATCATCAGTGCGATCACGTCGATGACCGCCACGATGAGACCGAAGATCGTCGAGACGATCCAGTACGACTTCACACCGTCGGTGAACGAGCTGAGGGCGTCCGCCAGCCGGGGCCGCTGGCGCGCGATCACCGCCCGACGGCGGGTGATCCCCGGTACGTCGAACACCAGGAAGGTCAGTGCGATCACCAGGACGGTGAGCTGCCCGCCCGCCGAGGACAGCTGCCCCGCCACGTTCTGGACGGTGCCGATCACGGTGCCGGGGTCGACTCCCGCCAGGCTCGAGGAGACCTGGTCCTCGCTCACCCCGAACCGTCCGAGGAACTCGATGGTCTGCTCGTACAGTTCGACGAACTTGTCCTGGTAGCGCGGGATCTCCTCGGCGGCGATCCACAGCGCCCACACGAGCATCCCCACCAGCGCGGCCAGCAGGAGGTAGAGCACCAGCAGGACGATGATCATCCCGCCCCACCTCGGCAGGCCGGCACGCTCGAGCAACCGCTGCAGCGGCTGGGCGGCGATCACCAGGTTCAGGGCGAGGAAGGCGGGCATGACCAGGTTCGCGTGCTGGGAGATCCCCCAGAGCACGACGAACGCGGCGGCCAGGGACACCACGGTGACGCCGGCGATCCCCCAGCCCTTGGGCTCCTCGTGCGGGGCGAGCACATCGGGTTCGCGCGCGCCGTCACCGGTGGTGGTCATGGCCCCTCCTCGACCCGCGCCCCGTGCGCTGGACGCCGATCAGAGTAGACCCTGTCAGCCCCCGGTCAACGCCGAACGAATGGCGTCCACGTGAACGTCGTCGAGGTCGGCGGGGTCCCAGGTGGGGTTGCGGTCCTTGTCGATCACCACGGCCCGGACGCCTTCGACGAAGTCCGGGCGGGCGGTGATCCATCCGCCCAGCGCCAACTCGGCCGCCAGGCACTCTCGCAGATCGCTCGCGGCCGCCCCTGCGCGGAGCAGCTCGATGGTCGCGATGACGGACGTGGGGCAGTGCGACCGCAGCATCTCGAGGGTCGAGGTGGCCCACTCGTCCTGCGCACCGGACTCCAGGGCCGCGACCATCTCCTGCACGGTCGCACGGGAGAAGACGTCCTCGATCCGGTCGATGTGCTTCTCGACCGCGGACTCCCCCGCCGCCGAGTGCTCGAGGCCGTGGCGCTCCAGGGCGGCGTCCAGGCCATCGGACCCGATGGCGGAGACGAAGGCGTCGCGGTCGGCGTCGTCGATCAGATGGGTGGCCAGACCCGTGTAGAGCGCGTCGGCGGAGTTCATCCGGACCCCGGTGGTGCCGAGGTAGATCCCCACCGCGAGGCCCCAGGTCCCGCCGCCGCACAGGCGGGGCAGGAAGTGGCTGGCGCCGACGTCGGGGATGAACCCGATCGCCGTCTCCGGCATGGCCATCATGACCTTCTTGGTGACCACGCGGTGCGAGCCGTTGATGGAGATCCCGAGGCCGCCGCCCATCGCGACGCCGTGGATCACGGCGACGGTGGGCACCCGGTGCGTGTGGTACGCGAGGTCCATCGCGTACTCCTCGGAGAAGAACTCCCGGTTGGTCTGGTGCTCGCCGGCGGCCGCGGCGTCGCGCAGCGCGCGGATGTCGCCGCCCGCGCAGAACGCCTTCTCCGAGGTACTGGTGGTGACGACGGCCTCCACTCCCGAGTCCTGCGACGCGGCATCCAGGGCGGAGTGCAGGGCCCGGCACATGGGCAGGTCGAGGGAGTTCAGTGCCTTGGGGCGGTCCAGGACGATGTGCTGCATCCGGCCTTCTCGCCGGGTGGTGACGAATTCGCTCATGCCCCCAGTGTGGCAGGCCGGTCTGTGCCCGTCGCCGGGATACTAGGAATTCCTACCTAGGCCGCCCCCGCCGCCCCGCCCGGCGTCAGGTCGCCGATCGTGCCCCGCCTCCGGTCAGAGCAGCTCCGACGCCACGTCCGGGACGTACTTGAACTCCTCGCGCGGCGGGCGCTCGTAGCTCGCACCCTCGGGTCGTTCCGGGATCTCGAACGTCGGCGGCTCCAGCTTCTCCCACGGCACGGTGGAGAGCAGGTGCGAGATGACGTTGATGCGCGACCGCTTCTTGTCCTCCGACTCGACCGTGTACCAGGGCGCCTCGGGGATGTCGGTGTGGATGAACATCTCGTCCTTGGCACGGCTGTACGCCTCCCACCGGTTGATGGACTCCAGGTCCATCGGCGAGAGCTTCCACCGGCGCATGGGGTCGTCGTGCCGCGAGCGGAAGCGGCGCTCCTGCTCCTCGTCGGACACGGAGAACCAGTACTTGCGCAGCATGATCCCGTCCTCCACGAGCAGGCGTTCGAAGATCGGCGCCTGGTGCAGGAAGCGGCGGTACTCGTCCGTGGTGCAGAAGCCCATCACTCGTTCCACGCCGGCCCGGTTGTACCAGGAGCGGTCGAAGATCACGATCTCCCCGGCCGCGGGCAGGTGCTCGATGTAGCGCTGGAAGTACCACTGGGTCTTGTGCACCTCGGTCGGGGCGGGAAGCGCGACCACGCGGGCGAACCGCGGGTTGAGGTACTGGGTGATGCGCTTGATCGCCGACCCCTTGCCGGCGGCGTCGCGGCCCTCGAACACCACGACGAGCCGGTTCCCGGTCTCCTTGAGCCAGGCCTGCATCTCCACGAGCTCGGCCTGCAACCGCTCGAGCTCGGCCTCGTACGCCTTCTTGGGCAGTTTCTCCAGGCCGCTGGCGAGTTCCTTCTTCTTCGACCCGTTGTTGCCGCTCTTCGAGGACGTGCTCTTCCCGCTCGAGGTGGCCTTCTTGTCGTCCTTCTTGCCGCTCATGCCCGCGATCCTACGGCCCCGGGCGCACCCGGCCCGGCTCTTCGGATGCGGTCCGCAGCCGGCTCGCGCGATAATGGATGGCGTGAGGTCCCGTGACAGCATCCTCGACGCGACCCGAGCGGTGATCGGGGACGTGGGGTTCGACGGGGTCAATATCGCCGTCGTGGCCAAGCGGGCCGGGGTGAGTCGGCAGACGGTGTACTCGATCTTCGGTACCCGTGAGGAGTTGATCGGCGAGGCGGTCACCGAGCGGTTGACCGCGCTGGTCGGTGCCTACGAGTCCGTGATGGACTCGGCCGACTCTCTGCTCGAGGTGCTGGTGGAGATCGTGATCGAGGCCCGGCGACGCATCCTCGGGGACCCGCTGCTGCGAGCCCTGACGTTATCCGGCGAGGGCAACCCGATCCACCATCCGGGTGCTGTCGACAGATCCCTCGAGTACACAGCCCACCTGCTCGGTCCGGCGATCGAGCGATTCCCCGAGTTCGCCGACCGCATCGACTTCCTCGCCGACGTCGGCGTCCACATCGGCTGGTCGGTGATGGTGCTCGACGATCCCGACTCCCGCTCCGACGCCGACCTGCGGGCGTTCCTCACCGCCTGGCTCGCACCACTGCTGCAGCCGCCATCGTGAGCGCTCTGCTCGTCCTCTGGGACCTCGACCTCACGTTGCTCGACCCCGCCGGGTTCGGTTCGCGGATGATCGCCCCCGCGCTCGCCGAGATGGTCGGCGGCGAGCCCGTCATGGACGTCTCCTTCGCCGGGCGGACCGACCGCGCGATCTGCACCGACCTGCTCGGGCGGAACGGGATCGACCCCCGCGAGGACCTCGTCACCACGCTGCTCCACGCCGTCGCCGAGCGGTGCGAGGCGCACGGGCAGGACCTGCTCGACGCGGGAGGTGGGGCACTCCCGGGAGCTCACGAGGCGATAGCCGCCCTCGCCGCGGTAGACGGGCTGCACCAGGGGATCGTCACCGGCAACATGCGACGGACGGCGCTGCTCAAGCTCCGGGTGTGTGGGTTCGACGGGCTTCCCGATCCGCGGCTCGGGGCGTTCGGGGATCACCACGCCGACCGCGCCGACCTCGTCCGCGGCGCCCTCACCACCGCCCGCGCACGCGGACTCGAGGTGTCCGCTGAGCGCGCGGTGGTGATCGGTGACCACGTCCACGATGTCCGCGGCGCACTCGACGCGGGGGCCCGCTGCGTCGCCGTCGCCACCGGTCGGGT
>NZ_JAALEC010000634.1:0-3974 GCF_014145205.1 Dietzia sp. DQ11-44 | reverse complement strand
TCCGCCACGGACCCGGCCAACCCGTACGGCGCCGCGCTGCCCTGGCCACCTTCTGCGGAGGGCGGATCTGGGCACCGTCCCGGCAGGAAGGCCGGTGCGCTCGTCGTGCTGGTCGACGGGCTGTGTGTCCTGTTCGTCGAACGCGGCGGCCGGACCGTCCTCGTGCTGGACGACCGGGCCGAGGCCGTGCCGCTCGCCGCGTCCGCGCTGGCCGCAGTCGTGCGATCAGGTGCCGTCGGCCCGCTGACCGTCACCACCCTCGCCGGCGAACCCGTCCACACCTCGCCCGTCGCGGCCACCTTCGAGAACGCCGGGTTCGGTGCCACCCCGAAGGGGCTGCGCATCCGGCGTTGAGTGAACCGTTCTGACGAGTTAAGATATGCGCATCAATGCATATGTCAGCGGGAGGGGAATCAGATGGGGGTCGGGCACGCACACGGGAGCCACGCGCACAGTTACGGTCACGCGCACAGTTCCGGCCACGCGCACTGCTCCGGCCACGCCCGCCCGACCGGTCACGCCGGCGCGCGGTATCGGATCAGACTGGCGTGCGCCTTCGTTCTGACCGTGGTGTTCTTCGTGGTCGAGCTGGTCGCGGGCCTCATCTCCGGCTCCCTGGCCCTGCTCTCCGACGCCGGCCACATGGCGGCGGACGTGGTGGCGCTGGGCGCGGCGCTCGCGGCGACGGTGATCGCGTCACGGCCGGACCGTTCCGGGAGACGCACGTTCGGCCATTATCGCGTGGAGATCTTCGCCTCCGGTCTGGCGGTGCTCATCATGTCCGGCATGGGCGTCTACGTGCTTGTCGAGGCGTTCAGGCGGCTCGGGTCGGACGCCCCCGTCGCCACCGGAACCATGTTGCTCGTCGGCGGACTGGGGTTGGTCGTCAACATCATCTCGCTGCTCCTTCTGCGCAGTGGATCCTCCGAGAGTCTCGCGGTGCGGGGTGCGTATCTCGAGGTGATGGCCGACGCGGCCGGATCGGTGGGGGTGATCGCGGCCGCGCTGCTCATCCGCGCGACGGGTTCGACGGTGTGGGACCTCGTGGTGGCCGTGGCGATCGCCGTGTTCATCGTCGTCCGCGCGGTCATGCTCGGTAGACAGGTCGTCACGGTGCTCGCCCAGCACGCGCCCGCCGGGGTCGACCCCGCAGCGGTGGAGTCCGAACTCGCGTCGGTACGCGGCGTCGAGGAGGTGCACGACCTGCATCTGTGGACGCTGACCTCGGGGATGGACGTGGGGACCGTCCACCTCGTGACCGCCCCCGGAGTGCCCCACTCCGGAGTCCTCGACGAGGCGCGACGCGTCCTGCGGGAGGGCCACGGCATCGAGCATGCGACAGTGCAGCTCGAGACCGCCGGCGTCGTGGAGTGTCGACAACCGGGATGGTGAACCCGGCAGCCCGGGGCGGTTCAGGGCACCATGGTGCGCACACTCGGAGAGCGGTAGATCGGACAGCGGGCAGAGGAGTCAACGGTGCCGGAGGGCGATTCCGTCTACAGGGCGGCCGCGAAGGTCCACCGTGCGCTGGCCGGGCGGACCCTGGACAGGACCGAGCTCAGGGTTCCCAGATTCGCGGCCGTGGATCTGCGGGGCAGGACCGTGGTGGCCGCCCGGTCCCGTGGGAAGCACCTCTTCGTCGTCGTCGGCCCCGACGCGCAGGGTCGGGACCCGGTCACCCTCCATATCCACCTGAAGATGGAAGGCCGCATCCACATCCACAAGGCGGGGGAGCGGTGGCGGTTCCCCGCGCACACCGTCCGGATGCTCCTGCGCGCCGACGACGTCGAGGTGGTGGGCACCGAGCTCGGGTTGCTGCGCGCGCTGGATCCCGCCGAGGCCGACCGGGCGGTCGAGCATCTCGGTCCCGACCTGCTGGGGCGGGACTGGGACCCGGACGCCAGCGTCGCGGAGGTGCTCCGGCGGATCGGCGAGCGGCCGTCCCGGACGATCGGGGAGGCACTGTTGGACCAGCGCAATCTCGCCGGCATCGGCACCGTGTACCGCGCCGAACTGTGTTTCCTGCGGGGCCTCGACCCGCGGGAGCCGGTGGAGTCGGTGCCTGATCTGCGCGCCGTGGTCGTGCTCGCCCGGCGGATGCTCCTCGCCAACGCCGATCGCGCGGTCCGGGTGACCACCGGGGACACGCGACGCGGGCGGGAGTTGTGGGTGTACGGGCGGGACGGCAAGCCGTGCCGCAGGTGCGGGACCGAGGTGGAGACGTTCCGACTGGGTGGTCTCGCCGACCCGGACGAGCCGAGCGATTCACTCGATCGCATCGCCTACCGCTGCCCGTCGTGTCAGCCGGCGCGTGCCACACTGGGGCCATCGCCAACGGAGGAGAAGCTGTGACCGACCGCAACACGATCCTGATCACCGGCGCCAGCGCGGGTCTCGGCGAGGGCATGGCCCGTCGCTGGGCCGCACAGGGCAGGAATCTGGCGCTGTGCGCCCGGCGTCTCGACCGGCTCCAGGAACTCCGAGCCGAGTTGCTGGCGGCCAACCCGTCGATCACGGTGGCGGTCCGCGAGCTCGACGTGGCCGACGGCGACGCGGTGGAGAGGGTGTTCGGCGAGCTCGACGCGGAGCTCGGCGGGATCGACCGCTTCGTCCTCAACGCAGGGCTGGGCAAGGGGGCGTCCATCGGTACGGGGAAGGCGCACGCCAACCGGGAGACCGCCATGGTCAACGTGATCGGCACCCTCAACCAGGCGGAGGCCGCGATGGAGCTGATGCACGCGCGGGGCGAGGGGCACCTGGTGTTCATCTCGTCCGTGAGCTCGCTGCGCGGCATGCCCAAGGCCCAGAACACGTACGGCGCCACCAAGGCGTTCGTCTCCTCGCTGGCGCAGGGTCTGCACGCCGAGCTCGACAGCGCCGGCAGCCGCATCAAGGTCACCGACATCCTTCCCGGGTACATCCGCACCGACATCAACCGGTCGGTCAAGACCTCGCTGATGACCGAATTCGACGAGGGCGTCGACGCGCTGGTCAGGACGATTGACGCCGAGCCCACTCGTGCGCTCGTCCCGGCCAAGCCCTGGAAGGCGATCGGCCCACTGCTGACGCTTCTGCCGGAGAAGGTCAGCCGCAGGTTCGTCTGACGGGTTCTCCCGCCCGCCCACGCCGGAGAGGCGACGGGTCAGAAGGGAGGCGGGTCAGAAGGGAGGCGGGTCGAGGATGTCATCGAGCAGGGCCTCGACCTCGTGTTCGACCGTGCTGAAGACCGGTGCGTTGCGCTTCCACCAGCGGCTCTGGCCGCCGGGCCGGGTGTCGACCGGGCCGGTTGCGCGGGCACGCTCGGCGCTCAGGCGGGCCGCACGGCGAGTCCAGTAGGTGGGCTCCGGGCGCGTCTCCCCTCCTGTGATGGTCGGGTCCGGGTTGCGCTGTTGTTGTCTGTCCCAGGCGCGGGATTCATTGCGGGCGTGCTCGCGGCGGTAGACCCCGAGCGGCCCGGATGGTCGGGTCGTCATGGTCGCCCCGTCCGGTGTGATGACGGTGAGGGTGCCATCGGGCGCCAGGTCGTAGATCCAGTCGGAGAACGTCTTGAACCGGTGATGGCGCCGACACAGACACATCAGATTGCACTCTTCGGTGGGTCCGCCGCGGGCGGGGTCGGCGTGGTCGAAGGGGCGGACATGATCGATGTCGCAGTCATCGGCCGGAACCGCACAGCCGGGATGGCGGCAGGTACCGTCGCGCAGCCTGATGCGGCGGGCCAACTCGGCACCGGGCCGGTACCTCAGGGAGCGGCGGGCGTCGTCGGCGGCGCCGATACGGGGGTCGACCTTCTCGAAGCTGGCTCCGTCGCTGGTGACGAGCATGTCCAGCAGGGCCTGCAGCGCCGCCTCGCCGGTGCGGGTGAACTCCACCCGAACCCCGTCGTCGTCGCAGGCGCCGTTGCCACCCGCCCCGGCGTTTCCCGCGCCGGCGTTTCCCGCGCCGGCGTTCCCCGCGCCGGCGTTCCCCGCGCC
>NZ_JAALEC010000633.1:0-2723 GCF_014145205.1 Dietzia sp. DQ11-44 | reverse complement strand
TGTGGCTGCCGCAGAACTCACCCGGGTCGACCGTCAACGCCACGCTCGCCGCGGCCGCGGGGGACGTCGTCCGGATCGGCGCCGGGGAGGGGGCCTCGTGACCTCGCAGGGATATGCGGACCTGTCCGCCTTCGGCATCGACCCGTGGTGGCTGGTGCTGCTCAAGGTTCTCGCGGTCTTCGTGTTCCTCGTGGTGACGGTGCTCGCCGCGATCTACCTCGAGCGCAAGGTCATCGCCTGGATGCAGATGCGCGTGGGACCCAACCGGGTCGGCCCGCTGGGCATGTTGCAGAGCCTCGCGGACGGCGTCAAGATCGCCCTCAAGGAGGGACTGATCCCCGCGGGGGTCGACAAGCCCGTCTTCCTGTTGGCCCCGGTCATCGCGGTGATCCCGGCGTTCATGGCGTTCGCTGTGATCCCCTTCGGACCCGAGGTCTCGATCTTCGGACACCGGACGCCGCTGCAACTCACCGACCTGAACGTGGGCGTGCTCTACATCCTGGCCGTCACCTCGATCGGCGTGTACGGCATCGTACTGGCCGGTTGGTCCTCCGGCTCCACCTATCCCCTGCTCGGTGGGCTGCGGTCCACGGCGCAGGTGATCAGTTACGAGATCGCGATGGCACTGTCCTTCGTCGGCGTGTTCCTGTTCGCCGGAACCATGTCGACCTCGGGGATCGTCGCCGCTCAGTCCGAGGTCTGGTTCGTGTTCCTCCTGGCGCCCTCGTTCCTCGTCTACGTGATCTCCATGGTCGGCGAGACCAACCGCGCGCCCTTCGACCTCCCCGAGGCCGAGGGCGAGCTGGTCGGGGGGTTCCACACCGAGTACTCGTCGCTGCGGTTCGCCATGTTCATGCTGGCCGAGTACGTCAACATGACGACGGTCTCGGCCCTGGCGGCCACCCTGTTCCTCGGCGGCTGGCAGGCACCGCTGCCGTTCTCCCTGATCGACGGCGCGGACTCCGGGTGGTGGGCGCTGCTGTGGTTCGTGATCAAGGTGTGGGGCTTCATGTTCCTGTTCATCTGGCTGCGCGCCACCCTGCCGAGGCTGCGCTACGACCAGTTCATGGGCTTCGGCTGGAAGGTGCTCATCCCCGTCTCCCTGGGATGGGTGATGGCCGTGGCGAGCATCCGGGCGTTCTCGAACGCCGGCTACGACGGCCTGACCATCGCGCTGGTGACCGCCGGCGTGATCGCCGCGGCCGTGATCGTGGTGGCCCTCCGCACCCGGATCGGCACCCGCCCCCACCGCGGGGGCGCCGCCGACCCGGCGCCCTTCGACCCGGTCGCGGGCGGGTTCCCCGTCCCACCGCTGCCCCACCAGCGCGCGGCGTTGTCCGGGCGCACCGCGACACCCCAGCGCACCGCATCGGAGGAGGCCCCCAATGCCTAGGGTTCCGAGAATCCTCGAACCGATCGCCGGGTTCGGTGTCACGTTCGCGACGATGTTCCGCAAGAAGCACACCGAGCAGTACCCGGAGGAGAAGGTCCCCACCGCTCCCCGCTACCACGGCCGCCACCAGCTCAACCGGTACGCCGACGGCCTCGAGAAGTGCATCGGCTGCGAGTTGTGCGCGTGGGCCTGCCCGGCGGACGCGATCTTCGTGGAGGGCGCCGACAACACCGAGGACGAGCGCTACTCCCCCGGCGAGCGCTACGGGCGGATCTACCAGATCAACTACCTACGCTGCATCGGGTGCGGCCTCTGCGTGGAGGCCTGCCCGACCCGCGCGCTGACCATGACCAACGAGTACGAGATGGTCGGCGACGACCGGGCCGGGCTCATCTACGAGAAGCAGGACCTGCTGGGGCCGATGCTCGCCGGGATGGTCCCCGCACCGCACGACATGGCCCCGGGCACCACGCACGCCGACTACTACCGCGGCGACGTCCTCCGCGCGGCGCAGAGCGCACCCCACGGGGCGGCGCCGGGCGAGGACTCCCCGCCGACCCAGGGCGCGCCCTCACACGGGGACGGGTCCTGATGACCGGGGCACCGGTGTCCACCGGGGAGTCGGTCCTGTTCTGGGTGCTGGCGGTCGTCGTCGTCGTCGGCGCGCTCGGGGTGGTCTCCGCCAAGAAGGCGGTCTACTCCGCCCTGTGTCTGGCCATGACGATGGTCGCCCTGGCCGTGCTGTACATGGCGCAGGGCGCGGTGTTCCTGGGCGTCGGCCAGATCGTCGTCTACACCGGCGCGGTGATGATGCTGTTCCTGTTCGTGGTGATGCTCATCGGCGTGGAGTCCTCGGAGTCCCTGGTGGAGCGGATCCGCGGACACCGCGTGGCCGCGATCGTCGCCGGGCTCGGCTTCGGGGTCCTCCTGGCGACCGGCCTCGCCCGCGCGGAGCTGCCGCCCTTCACCGGCTTCGGCGCCGACCACAATGACGTGCCCGCACTGGCCGAGCTGCTGTTCACCCGCCACGTGTGGGCGTTCGAGCTCACCGGCGTGTTGCTGATCATCGCCACCCTGGGGGCCATGGTGCTGGCGCACCGCGAACGGTTCTCCGGCCGACGGACCCAGCGCGAGATGTCCGAGCAGCGCTTCCTGGACTGGCAGCACGACGGCCACGCCCGCGTGACGCCGCTGCCCAGCCCCGGCGTGTACGCGCGGCGCAACTCCGCGGACATGCCGGCCCGGCTGCCCGACGGCTCGGACTCCACCGACTCGGTGAGCGAGGTCCTTCGCCGGCACGGCGGCGGCAGGGAACTGGGACCCGGAGACG
>NZ_JAALEC010000632.1:0-1724 GCF_014145205.1 Dietzia sp. DQ11-44 | reverse complement strand
TCCCGCCGATCGGCCTCGATCGACGACGCCAGTCTGCTCAGGTATTGAGGACGCGCGGATGACTCCTGATGTGACGTTGTGGCTGATCCCCGGCCTGCCGCTGCTCGGCGCCGCCCTCCTGCTGCTCCTGGGCCGCCGCAGCGACCCGTGGGGACACCTGCTGGGCTGCGCCACCGCCCTGGCCGCGTTCTGCGCGGCCGCCTGGCAGTTCGCCGCCATGGTCGGCCGCGGGGCCGCCGACCGGACCCTGCAACAGACGCTGTTCACCTGGATCTCGGTGGGCGACCTCCGCGTGGACATGGGCCTGCGACTGGACCAGCTCTCCATGGTGTTCGTGCTGCTGATCACCGGCGTCGGCCTGCTCATCCACGTGTACTCGACCGGGTACATGGCCGCCGACCCGGCGCGGCGGAAGTTCTTCGCTTACCTCAACCTGTTCCTGGCCGCGATGCTGCTGCTGGTGATGGCGGACGACTTCCTGGTGCTCTACCTGGGGTGGGAGGGCGTGGGCCTGGTCTCCTACCTGCTCATCGGGTTCTGGCAGCACAAGCCGTCCGCGGCCACGGCGGCCAAGAAGGCGTTCCTGGTCAACCGCGTCGGGGACATCGGGCTCGCCGTGGCCCTGATGGTGATGGTCACGCAGCTGGGGACCCTGTCCTTCGACGGCGTCTTCGCCGCCATCAGCGGCACTGACGGTGCCGAGCCCGGGGTCGGCACCGGCCTGGTCAGCGCGCTCGGCCTGCTGTTGCTGCTGGGCGCCTGCGCCAAGTCCGCCCAGGTGCCGCTGCAGTCGTGGCTCGGAGACGCCATGGAGGGCCCCACCCCGGTATCGGCGCTGATCCACGCGGCCACCATGGTCACCGCCGGCGTCTACCTGATCACCCGGGCCAACCCGATCTTCGACGCGGCCCCGGCGGCGCGGACGGCGGTGATCGCGGTCGGCGCGGTGACGCTGCTGTTCGGCGCCGTGATCGGCTGCGCCAAGGACGACATCAAGAAGGTGCTCGCCGCCTCCACCATGAGCCAGGTGGGATACATGGTCATGGCCGCCGGGTTCGGCCCCGCCGGATACGCCCTGGCGATCATGCACCTGCTCACCCACGGCTTCTTCAAGGCCGGCCTCTTCCTCGGAGCGGGATCGGTGATGCACGGGCTGGACGACGAGGTCGACATGCGGCGCTACGGTGCCCTGCGCGCGGTCATGCCCATCACCTTTGTCACCTTCGGACTCGGCTATCTCGCGATCATCGGCGTCCCACCGTTCTCCGGCTTCTACTCCAAGGAGGGCATCATCTCCGCGGCGTTCGACGCGGGCGGCGGCGGGGCGGCCGGATACCTGCTCGGCGCGGTGGCGCTCCTCGGAGCCGGCCTGACCGCCTTCTACATGACGCGGGTGATGATCCTGACCTTCTTCGGCCGACAGCGATGGCGCGAGGGAGCCCATCCCCACGAGTCGCCGGTGTCCATGACGACGCCGATGATCCTCATCGCGGTCGGCTCCGTACTCTCCGGGGCCCTGCTCGCTATCGGCGGGCGGCTGGAGGGTTGGCTGGCCCCGGTCGTGGGCGAGCACTACGCCGAGCACGTACTGCCGGTGTGGCTGGTCACCACCGCCTCGCTGGTGGTCGTGGCCGTCGGGATCGCGGTCGCGGTGCGACGGTACGGCCGCACCGACATCCCGGAGCAGGCGCCCTCGGAGGTCTCCGCGCTCACCCGCGCCGCCC
>NZ_JAALEC010000631.1:0-1022 GCF_014145205.1 Dietzia sp. DQ11-44 | reverse complement strand
CGCCTCGCGCAGGGCCAGGATCTCGGCGTGGGCGAAGGGGTCACCGTCGGCCTCGCGCCGGTTGGTGGCCACGGCCAGCTCCCGGCCGTCAGGCCCCACCACGAGCGCGCCGACCGGCACATCACCCTCGGGGGTGTCACCGGCGGCCGCCAGGGCCCGCCGTATCAACCGCTCGTCCTCGGACCGGGGCGACGTCGGTGACATGGGCGCGGTCACAGGGATGACCGCCTCACGAGCATGACCGCCTCACGAGTCGGGCAGGTGCCGCTCGAGCTCCTCGCCGAAACCCATCCGCTCGGCCAGCGACTGCAGCTGCTCGTCGGCGTAGAGGTCGGTCTCGGACACGATGATCTCCAGCACCCCCGGCGGCAACCCCACGTCCTCGAGGATCGCCATGTCGCCCTCGCCCCAGGGGTCGGCGTCCTCGAGATCCTCGTCCGGAAGCTCCACGTTGAGCTCGTCGAGCACGTCGGCCGCGAGGTCGTAGTCGAGGGACGCGGTCGCATCGGAGAGCATGAGCCGCATCCCGGACGGGCCGGGACGAAGGATCACGAAGAACTCGTGATCGACGTCGACGAGGCCGAACGACGCCCCCTCGGTGCGCAGCGAGCGGACCTGCCGCGCGGCGTCGTCGAGACTGGTGAGCGCGGTGTCATCGAGTCTGGTGATCTGCCATGAACCGCCCGCCTGCAACACCCCGAGAGCGGAACCGGTGACGGCGTCGTCGTCGCTGTCGCTGTCGCGGGTGTTTCGGTCGGAGGTGCTGGCCATGGGCCCAACCGTAGTCTGCTGTGAGAACCTTGTCAGGTGGCGGCGGTGACGGACGTGTGCGTGCTCGGAGCGGGCCTGATCGGCGGTTCGTTGCTGCGGGTCCTGGGCCCGGATCGGGCGTTCGGGTGGAATCGCTCGACCCCCGGCGCGGAGGCGGCGACGGCGGCCGGCTTCCACGTCTCGACGGATCTGGCCGACACGCTCCGCCGGGCCGCGCGGACGGACGCCCTCGTCGTCGTCGGCGTCCCCCT
>NZ_JAALEC010000630.1:0-1078 GCF_014145205.1 Dietzia sp. DQ11-44 | reverse complement strand
AGCCGGCGACGGGCGCGGTCAGCCGGCGACGCGCCGCAGGCGCGCCGACATGTGCGGGACCAGGCCCTTCTCCGGGTGGACGCGCTCCTCGACCCACCCCAGGTCGCCGCCCTCGACGATCCCGTAGATGCGCTTGGCGCCGCCACGCTCCGGGCCGGTGGGGGAGGCGAGCACGACGTCGGTCGCCATCTCCCACGCGGCCTGGTTGATCGGCGCCCCGTAGTACATCTCGATGACCCCGGAGGCGTGCGCCACCAGGAACTCGAGCTGGTCGTCCGCGGAGATCCGCCAGAACCCCGACTCGCGGTAGGCGGCGTCGTCGACCGCCCCGCCCGTGTCGAACGTCCAGGCGCGGGAACTCCAGCTCAGGTAGTTCTCCCCGTCGTGGGAGACGACGATCTGCTGGCCGAAGCGGTGCTCGCCCCGGTCGGCGGTGTCCGCCTCGCCCTCGCCCTCCCAGACCCCCACCAGGGGGAGCAGGGCGAGAAGGCCCGGGTGCAGGTCAGGACCGAACCGGAGGTTGGCCGTGTCCCCCGGGACCGGGAGGTCGGAGAACGCCGGGATGTTCCGACCCGCGGTCTGTTCGGATCGCTGCGCCGCGGCATCGACCGCCGCGTTCGCGGACCCGCGGACGACCGAGCCGCCGTCTCCCCCCTCGGGGGTGGACGACGTGGGGTCGACCGCGCCGGTGTGGCCGCCGTCCGTCACGACTCGTCGGTGACCGTGCGGTACACGATGTAGCAGGTGACCCATGTGATGGCCAGCGTGCAGAGGACGAGGAGGATCTCGAAGAAGAGCACCATGGTCTAATCCTAACCCCGAGGGTGTCAGCCGAGTGAGATGCGGGCGTCGATCGAGTGGATCAGGCAGTCCTCGGGGGGTACCACGAAGTCCTCGCTGACCCGTGCCCTGAGCCCCACCACGGTTACGAGGGTGAAGTCCGCGTGCACGACGCCCTCGCGTCCCGGCGGATCGACGGTGATCACGATGTCGCGCACCTCCCGGATCGTCGAGTACTGCAGGTGCAGGTGCAGGTCCCACTTGAGGTGGTCGGCGCCGAACCCGGTCCTGAGCCCGT
>NZ_JAALEC010000629.1:0-1444 GCF_014145205.1 Dietzia sp. DQ11-44 | reverse complement strand
GCGAAGGGCACCCGGAACGCGGCCGCGGGCAGCGTGAGCGCGGTGAGGTACATCCGCACCGCCGCCTCGCGCTCCGCGGGGGAGTACGGGCCGGGGTGGTCCGGGACCTGGGGGACCGCGCCCCGTCGCTGGTCGACGCCGACGATGACGGCGGAGGCCACGGAGGCGCCGACGGCGACGACGGAGGCGCGTGCGGCCAGTCCGAACGCTCGGGAGAGAAGTGACATGCCCAGAGATTAGCGAGTCGATCGCCCGAGCGGGGAGAGGAGGATCCTCACCGCTCGACCGGGACACCGATCAGTGAGCCGTACTCCACCCAGCTGCCGTCGTAGTTGACCACGTCGGGCTGGTCGAGGAGCTCGTGCAGGACGAACCACGTGTGGCTGGAGCGCTCACCGATCCGGCAGTAGGTCACCACGCGGCGACCGGGTTCGTCGAGGAAGTCCGCGTAGATCTCGCGGAGGTCGGCGTCGGTGCGGAAGGTGCCGTCGCGGGTCACGGCGCGGTTCCAGGGGATGCTCACGGCGCCCGGGATGTGTCCGCGTTGACGCCCGCCCTCCTGGGGTAACCCGGCCGGCGCCGCGAGCCTGCCGGTGTACTCGTCGACCGAGCGGACGTCCACGAGCGCGTCGTTACCCAGCCCCGCCAGGACGTCGTCGCGGAACGCGCGGATCGACAGATCCTGCGGGTCGGCCACGTAAGCGGTCACCGGACGCCGGGGTACATCGGTGTCGAGAGGTAGTCCGTCGCGCTCCCACCGCATGCGACCCCCGTCGAGCAGCCGCACGTCGGCGTGGCCGTAGAGGCGCAGATACCAGTAGGCGTAGGCGGCGAACCAGTTGTGGTTGCCGCCGTACACCACGACCGTGTGATCGCGGGTGATCCCGCGTTCGGACATGAGTTCGCCGAACCTCTCGCGGCCCACGAGGTCCCGCGTGTACTCCTCCTGCAACTCCGTGCGCCAGTTCAGCGCGACGGCCCCGGGGATGTGGCCGTCGGTGTGATACGCCGACACGTCCTCGTCGACCTCGAGGAAGACCACCGAGTCATCGTCGAGGCGCGATTCGGCCCAGCGGGTGCTGACCAGTACGTCGTCGCGACTCATATCGGGGAGTCTAGTGGTCCGGTCGGGCCAGGTCGCCGAGCGGCGTAGCGCCCGGGCCGGCCGTACCGCCGGCGGTGATCGTCCCGCCCCGCACGGTGAGGGTCTCCACCGCGATCCCGAGGGGGAGGACGTCCGGGGAGAGGGTCAGCGCGGTCCGTCGCAACGCGAGGTCGGGGTCCTGGTCGGGGAGTCCGGAGGGTCCCGTCGCGGGCTCGACCGGGACGAGGTGCGCACCGGACTCGTCGACGACCAGGTCGACGATCGCCGACACGCGGGTGTCGGTCCCCGCCAGGGTCCCGGTGACGCGGGCCCGGTGCTCGACCCCCCCGGCGAGGCTCA
>NZ_JAALEC010000628.1:0-1632 GCF_014145205.1 Dietzia sp. DQ11-44 | reverse complement strand
ACCCCGCCGCGCCCCGCACACCCAGCGCGCCCCCACCCCAGCGCTCTCATCCCAGCGCGCCCCGCTCAACGGGTGTGGTCGTGGCCCTTGTGGCCACAACGCAGTTCTGTCGCAGTGGGCACGACCAAGATTCGGGTGATGTGGTCGCGCGTCGCGGTCATACCCGTGCGCGGCCGCGCTCGAGGGCCGCACCGATCTGGCGGAGTACCGCCCGTGGATTCCGGAGCATCGAACCGGTCACGCGGACCACCTGCCAGCCCAGCTCCGAGAGTTCGGCGTTGACCCGCGCGTCGTACTCCCAGGTAGACCTGCCTCGATGGACGTCCCCGTCGTAGAACACCGCCACCTTCCCGACCTCGTACGCCAGATCCGCAGTGGCGACCTTCACCCCGTACTCGTTGTGGATCTCGACCTGCGGAGTCGGGTCGGGGAGGTCCGACCGGACGATCAGCAGCCGAAGCCTGGTCTCGGGCGGCGAATCAGCTCGCTGGTCACACCACCGGAGGAGGCTCCGCACCCTCTGCAGACCGTGCAGCCCTCGCAGGCCCCGTGCCAGTGCACTCACCTCGCTGACGGCGATCCGGGATCGATTGCACACGGCGTCGATCTTCGCGATCGCCGTATCGTCGTTGACCTCCCACCTCGCTACGTCGATGGCCGTCCGTGCAGCGGAGGTCACACGGAGTCCACCGATCGCTTCCACCTGTCCCGCCGGCAGAGCACGCCGGAGGCGACGCAGCCGCACACGGCCCGGAGCGGGTGCCGTTCCGACCGCGTAGATGTCGACTTCTCTCTCGACCGCGGCCGGCGCGTACCACCGCTCCCGGTGGATCAGTGCCGCCGCGAGACCGCCGATCACGGCTCCAGCGGGTGCCCATAGCGCTGCGCCGCGGACCATTACATCCGGTGTGGCGGGCGCTCCGGTGGCGAGGTACACGTCGGGGAACAGACGACGATGTCCTGACCTGAGCTGATGGCCGGACAGATGACCTTCCACGACCGCCGCACTACCGATGAACGGCGCAGCAGGATGAGGACGGGGCACCTCAGGATCATCGCCCGCGGTGACCGTTCACGCCCGCCCCCGGCGTCCCCTGTGGATGGGGACGACGAGCATCCACAACGAACCGCGCCGCTCGGTCTTGGCATCAGGTGTTCCGCCCATATTCTGGTCGTGCCCAGCGCGGTGAAACGCTCGATTCACCGCAGGAGAGACGACCAAGTTCGACGTCCACACCGCTCTCGCGCCGGCGGGTGGATCAGCCCTCGACCTGTTCGCCGAGCTCCATCCAGCGCTCCTCGAGCTGTTCCTTCTCCGCGCTCACGTCCTTGAGATCACGGTCGAGGGACGCGAGCTTCTCCGTGTCGAGCGCCTCCCCTGCGGCGGCGGTGAGGGCCTCGTGGAGGGTCGCCTGTCGTTGATCGAGTTTGAGCATCTGGCGCTCGATCTTGGACATCTCCTTGCGCAGCGCCCGCTCGTCACTCGAGCTGAGCCCGGACCCGCCGGAGCCGGCGGTCGCGGCGGATGCCGAACCACCGCCCGATCCACCGCCCGATCCAGCCCCGGGACCCGAGCCCGAGCCCGAACCCGAGCCAGCGGGCTCGCGCAGGACCTTGCCCGAGTCGCCCGCG
>NZ_JAALEC010000627.1:0-1192 GCF_014145205.1 Dietzia sp. DQ11-44 | reverse complement strand
CGCTCGGCGGTGACCTCGGGGGGCAGCATCGCCAGGTGCCGCTCCCCGCCCAGCAGGACGTCGGCGCCCAGGACGGCGCGGCGACGGGCCTCGTCGAGGCCGGCCCAGCCGTCACCGCCGATCCCCACCACGACCACCTGTCCGTTCATGACGCGGAACCCTACCGTCGAACCCGCCCGCCGAGCCCGACCGCCCGGAACGCGAGGGCGCTGGGTAGCCTCGGCCAGGAGAGACAACTACACCCCAACAGCACGAGGTGCCCCACGACCCGCCCCAGGCGGTGCGGAGGGGAGAATCAGGGAAGCCGGTGAGAATCCGGCACAGGGCCCGCTACGGTAACTCGGCCTCTGAGGCGAACGCGTCCAGCGCTATCGCCCGAGATGAGCCGGGAAGTCCGGAGACCGGCCTCGCGCTGACCAGCCTGGCAGACGAGAGCGGGAGCCCCCATGCCACTGCACTACCCCTTCAGCGCCGTCGTCGGTTCCGACGACATGGCGCTGGCCCTCCTGTTGAACGCGGTCTCGCCGTCGGTCGGCGGTGTGTTGATCCGCGGCGAGAAGGGCACCGCCAAGTCCACGATGGTGCGCGCGCTCGCCGGGATCCTGCCGCAGATCGAGGTCGTGGCCGGTGACAGGTTCTCCAGCGCCCCGTCCGACCGCGGCACCGACACCCCCGACGGACCGATCCCCCACGACGCGCCCACCGAGCACCGGCCGGTCCGTCTGGTGGAGCTGCCGATCGGCGCGACCGAGGACCGCATCGCCGGCTCGCTGCACCTGGAGAAGGCCCTGAGCGAGGGCGTCACCGCGTTCGAGCCCGGCCTGCTGGCCCGGGCGCACCGCGGACTGCTGTACGTGGACGAGGTCAACCTGCTCCACGATCACGTGGTGGACCAGCTCCTCGACGCCGCCGCCATGGGCCGGGTGACCGTCGAGCGGGACGGGGTGTCGGTGGAGCACGCCGCCCGCTTCGTCCTGATCGGCACCATGAACCCCGAGGAGGGCGAACTCCGGCCCCAGCTTCTCGACCGCTTCGGCCTCACCGTCGAGGTGTCCGCCCCGCGCGAGGCGGCGCTGCGGGCCGAGGTGATCCGCCGCCGGGTCGCCTTCGACTCCGACCCGGAGGGCTTCTCCGCCACGTTCGCGGCGGACGAGCTGGCCCTGCGCGAGCGGATCGTCGCCGCCCGGGAGCG
>NZ_JAALEC010000626.1:0-1974 GCF_014145205.1 Dietzia sp. DQ11-44 | reverse complement strand
GGCGGGCAGTCCGAACGCGTCATAACCCAGGGTGTGCAGGACGTTGGTCCCGAGCATGCGGTGGTATCGGGCGAAGACGTCGGTGGCGATGTACCCCAGCGGGTGTCCCACGTGCAGGCCGGCGCCGGACGGATACGGGAACATGTCCTGCACGAAGAGCTTGTCCTCGGGCGGTGACGACCCGTCGGCGGCCGCGAGGGGCCCGACGGGGTTGGGGGCCTCGAACGTCCCGTGCTCGGACCACTCGCGCTGCCAGCGGGATTCGATCCGGCCGGCGAGGTCGGCGCCGTAGCGGTGGGCGGGCCCGGCCTGGTCGGTCTGCCCGGACTGGTCGGTCTGCGCGCCGGTGGCGGACTGATCTGCGGTGACGGTCTCGTCGCTGCTGCTCACGGTTGTCTGCTCTCCCTGGATCCTCGCCGGTGCCCACACGCAGGCTTCGGTCAAGCCTAAACCCTGGAGCGGGTCGGGCCTCGTCAGCGTGTGAGCACCGCCCCTCGGGCGCGGGCCGCCCGTCGCCGAGGACCGAGGCTCCCACCCGTGGAGAACCGGGAGTCCCACCCGTCCGGAAGAGCGTTCCGAACGCGTTTCGCGAGTGCGGAGTGTGCGGAACGCTCTTATCGATGCGGCCTTGTCGAGGTGCTCTCGTCGATGCGGCCTTGTCGATGTGCTCTCGTCGATGCTGCCTTGTCGATATGCTCTCGCCGGCCCGCTTCGGGTCAGGCCGTCGTCCTCCGGGCCCCGGCGGCGCGAAGGCCCGCGATCAGCGCGTCGAGGCTGTAGCGACCGGTGCCGACCAGGCCGAAGACGGCGACGGCCAGCCCGATCACGGCGACGAGCTCCCAGCCACCGTTGGTGGCGTAGATCCCCGCGCCCTGGTGGACGAACAGGTAGGCGCCGAACATCACGACGACGACGAGGACCGCGACGACCTGGGTGAGCAGCCCCAGCACCAGCAGGATCCCTCCGGCCAGCTCGACGACGCCCGCGAACACCGCGGCGGTCTGGGCTGCGGGGATCCCGACGGAGTCGAAGAACTGGCCGGTCGCCCCTGCGCCGTTGGTGACGAGCTTCTCCCAGCCGTGCGCGATCAGGACCACACCGAGCAGGACCCGGGCGAGCAGCAGGCCGATATCGCGGACGATCCCGGGCACGGGGAACAGGCGGGTCTCGGCCGCGGCGCCACGGGAGGAGGGGACGGTCGTCGTGGTGCTCATGTCTGTGGTCCTTTCGGGTCACACATCCGGATGATGCGTCACACACTTCTATCCCCGCACTAGGTGTCGTGTCAACTATGAGGGTAGAGTGAAGTCATGACCGAACCGCTGCCGAGCGACCACGTGAGATGGCTGACCGACGAGGAGAAGGCGCTCTGGCGCCACTACCTCGCGATCCAGGGGCGCCTTCACCTGGCGATCCAGCGCGACCTCAAGGCCACCTCGAGCCTGACGGAGCCGGAGTTCGAGGTGCTCGTGTACCTCAGCGAGGCCGACGGCCCGCTACGGATGACCGCGCTGTCCGACGTCCTGCAGTGGGAACGCAGCCGGCTCTCCCATCAGGTGACCCGCATGGTCCGGCGTGGACTCGTCCAGCGGACGAGCTGCCCCACCGACGGCCGGGGCGCGTTCGTCTCCGCGACCGAGGAGGGCATGCGGGAGATCGCGGAGGCCGCACCCGATCACGTCGCCACCGTGCGCCGGGAGTTCCTGGACCGGCTCAGTGAGCAGGACAAGCGCGAGCTCGCGCGACTCCTCGCGCTGGTCGAGGGTTCCACCGGGGAGGGGCCGACGGGGGATGAGGCGAATCGGAAATCCCCCGTCGCGGGCGTACCCTCGGGGGCGTGAACGCAGTGCTCGTGGTGGTCGTGGTGCTCCTGGCGTGTCTCGCCCTCGTGGTCGGGGTCACCGGCCTGTTGGGACTGCTCGGTCGACTGCCGGGCAACGGCGTCCTGGGCGTCCGCACCCCGGAGACCCGCCG
>NZ_JAALEC010000063.1:0-5173 GCF_014145205.1 Dietzia sp. DQ11-44 | reverse complement strand
CCGTCCGAGATCACCGCAGCAGGCCAGGCCTCTCCCAACTCGAGTCGAGCTTGTCAGAGAAGAACCTTGATCAGATCTTGACGAAACGATGACCCAGATCTCGCAGTTCACACCGCAGAATCGAGTTTCTAAGACAGGCGAGGAGTTGAGTATGATGGGGTGGCTTTACGGTGTGAACTGGATCGACATCGTTCTGTTGATCGCGTTCGTACTCGGTTTCTGGGCGATGGTTCTGGCCTTGGCGACCAGTCTTTTTGGAGGGCATCGGCACCTGCGCGGGCCGCACTCTCCTGCTAATGGGGTCGTCTCTTCCGGTATCTCATTCGCATCTCCCGCAGGGACCGCGACTTCGCGAAGCGTCGATCATGATGAACGCTGACGCCACGGGGCGGGCAGGTGCGCTAAGCCGTGCGCCGCGCGTGCTGGTCTCCCGCCGGTCCTGCTTGGCCGGATCGCTTCTCGCCGGCGCCGGCGCTCTGACTGCATGTTCTGGTTCCGGATCAGCCACGGGCAGTCCCGTGGGAGCCTCGTCAGATCTCGTGAGGCGGCTTGAACAGGAGCGACGCTCCCCCGGCCAAACGGTGGTATCCGCGCAGTTGACCCCCCGTCCGGTCGATGTTGATCTGGGTGGCCGCGTTGTCTCAACGTGGGGATATGACCAACAATTGCCAGGCCCACTGGTGCGGGCCCAAGCTGGAGATCGGCTGCAGATCACCGTGGACAACCAGCTGCCACAGGAGACCAGCGTGCACTGGCACGGGATCGCCATGAGCAACGACATGGACGGGGTTCCCGGGTTGACACAGGACCCGATCGCACCAGGCACCACGTTCACCTACGACTTCACCGCCCCAGACCCAGGCACGTACTTTTACCACTCACATTCGGGTCTGCAACTCGATCGGGGCCTGTACGGAGTGGTGATCATCGATGATCCGGACGAGCCCGGCGACTACGACCATGAATGGCTCGTGGTCCTTGACGACTGGCTCGATGGGACCGGTCGGACTCCCGACGATGTCGCCCGTGATCTGGGCATCGGTGCCGACACCGCAGATGCCGGGATGCAGGGGATAGACCACGACATGATGGACATGCATGGGGGTGAGGGGTCGATGATCTCCCCCATCCTCGGCAGCGCCGGGGATGTCACCTACCCGCACTTTCTGATCAATGGGCGACTCCCTGTCGACCCCTACGTCTGGAGAGCGTCGCGGGGCCAACGCGTGCGCATCCGGTTCGTTAATGCCGGCGCCGACACCGCGTTCCGGGTAGCGCTTGGCGGGCACCGGATGACCGTCACTCACACCGACGGCTTTCCCGTGCTTCCCGAGGACACCGATTCCCTTCTGATCGGCATGGGTGAACGGTTCGATGTTGTGGTCACGCTCGGCGACGGCGTGTTCCCGTTGTTCGCTCAGCCCGAAGGCAAGGATGGTCACGCGCAGGCCCTCGTACGTACAGCAGCGGGCGATCTCCCGACAAATTCCCGACCAGTCGAAGTGGACCGGCGTCCGCTATTGGGTACCGACTTATCCCCCAGCGAGGCAGTACGTCTGTCTAGCCAAAGTCATGATCGGTACCACAGCGTCGACCTGGGCGGGACGATGTCGCCGTACCGGTGGACCCTCAACAGCCAAGTCCACCCGGATTCGGCGCCGCTGGAGGTCAACAGTGGGGAGCGGGTGCGAATGCGGATGCGGAACATGTCCGACATGTTCCACCCGATGCACCTGCACGGACATACGTTCGCGCTCGCGGACAGCGGGCTTCGCAAAGATACCGTCACGATTCGGCCGATGCGCACTATTGAGATCGAGTTCGACACCGATAATCCTGGCCAGTGGGCGTTGCACTGCCACAACGCCTATCACCAAGAGGCCGGGATGATGACCACTCTGTCCTACCTCGCCTGACCGGCAAGGTGATCCACCCGCGGGCCCGAAAGTCCGCAGAAGAAAGGGAACCCAGATGAATCGAAAGAAGCTTGTGATGACCGCCGCTGCCGCCGCGGTCCTGCTGGGGCTGTCCGCCTGCACCAGCGACGAGACCGACACGGCCAGCGAGACCACGACCGCCGTCGAGACCACTGCGACCAGCGGGAGTTCGACCACCGAGCAGGCAGAGGAGTCAGCTCAGCATTCCGAGGCTGACGTGATGTTCGCCCAGATGATGATCCCCCACCATGAGCAAGCCATCGAGATGAGCGACATCATCTTGTCCAAGGATGATGTCCCCGCCGACGTCACCTCGCTGGCCGAGGAGATCAAGGCCGCCCAGGGGCCCGAGATCGCGCAGCTGACCGACTGGCTCGAGCAGTGGGGAGAGCCGACGCAGCCCGAAGGCATGGACATGGACATGGACATGGGCGGTGACCATGACATGGCGCAGATGGAGGGCATGCTCTCCGATGAGGAATTGCAGCTGTTGTCCGACGCTCCCGGCCCTGAGGCTGCCGAGTTGTTCCTCAACCAGATGATCGCCCACCACGAAGGCGCCGTGGCCATGGCCGAAGACCAGGTCGAGAACGGCACGTACCCGCCGGCTGTCGACCTGGCGCAAACCATCATCGACACCCAGCAGCAGGAAATCGACACCATGCAGCAGATGCTCGACTCCATGTAAAAAAACGAAGGCTCGCATTCCCGGCGGGGTCGATGGCAGTCCGACCCCGCCGGAGACCGTCTGGGCATCAACACATTTTCTTGTCCCTGCCAGAAACGAGATACGCACTCATGCTTTCGCACCGAAAGCGGGCCTGGACCCCAATAGCCATCCTTGCATCGGCTCTCATCGCGACCGCGTGTTCGAGCCCGCAGCAGACGCCAGCACCCGAATCCGGGGACGCCTCATCGACGGTCGGCACCGCATTAACACCCGCGCTTGACCATGTGCACGGACTCCACCTCGATGCTGAGGGAAGGGTGCTGGCCGGCACGCATACGGGGCTTTTCGTCCTCAACCCCGATGGCGCGACCACCCGCGTCGGCGACGCCGACGACGACTTCATGGGGCTCACAGGCGCGCCCGGGACGGATAACCTCTACGCTTCGGGCCATCCTGGCCCGTCAAGCTCCGCCCCCAATCCTCTCGGACTCATCGAGAGTGTCGACGGCGGCCAGTCGTGGGCGACGAAATCCCTCTCCGGCGAAGTCGACTTTCACGCCCTGACCACTGACGGAAACACCCTTGTCGGATTCGACACCGCCAACGGAATTCGAACGTCCACCGACTCGGGCGTCAGTTGGACCGACGGCATCGAGATGGCCGCGAGAGCATTGGCGATTACCGACGAGGGCATCTGGGCCACAACCGCAGGAGGCCTACAACTCAGCACCGACATCGGGCGCACATTCGCATCAGTACCAGCTGCTCCCGAACTCCTGCTGATATCTGCAGCCGAAGACGGCACCCTCTGGGGGATCGATACCGACGGCACCGCCTGGCGCAAGAACGTCAACGACGATGAGTGGCAGCAGGGACCAGTTGTCGGTGATGTCGAAGCCATCATCGCCGCGGACCAGGACACTGCCTACGCTGCTGATGGACGGTCATTTCATACATTAACGATTCCCTGAAACGTCGTCGGCGGCGCAAACCAAGGCCGACCGAAGACGGAATGGAAACTACCGGTCAGAACGCATACGAACTCGAGGGAGAAGTGGTGAGGAAAGAAGCGATGCTCGCAGGCGGAGCCGCACCAGAGCGCACACCGGCGAAACGGCTTGCCTCGGTCGCGGTGGCCTTGGTGGCCGCAGTAGGGCTGAGCGCGTGCACGATCGGAGATACCGAGGACACCTCGACGGCCGCTGCACCGAAAGAAGCCCCCGCCGCTGCGGCCGTCATTCACACCTCGTTCGAAGATGGGACAGTGGCCGCGACGCCGCGGGAACCGATCGTCTTGGATGTGACAGACGGTGCGTTCGACGATGTCACGGTCACAAACGAAGAAGGCCGCGAGGTCGAAGGCGAGTTCAACGCGGAACGCTCCCAGTGGCGCACCACCGAGACTCTGGGCTACAACCGGGATTACTCGATCGAGGCGAGCGCTACTAACGACGACGGTGAGACGATTACAGACTCGTCCTCGTTCAGCACCGTGGTCCCGAACTCGACCACCAGCGCGAGCCTGGTGACCGGTCAGGGCCACACGGTAGGTATCGCGCAGCCGGTCGCGGTGCGTTTCGAGTCCGCCGTCGGCGACCGTAAGGCCGTCCAGGACGCCATCGAGGTCACCACGACCCCCGCCGTCGAAGGAGCCTTCTACTGGGTGTCGCCCTCGGAGGTTCGCTGGCGCCCCGCCGAATTCTGGGCACCGGGCACCGAGGTCGACGTCGACGTCAACATCTACGGCACCGATATGGGCGAAGGCCTTTACGGAGCCCAGGACGCAAACAGCAACTTCACGATCGGCGACGAGGTCATCACCACGATCGACGACAACACCAAGACAATGACGACCCGAATCAATGGCGAGGTCGTCAGCAGTAGCCCGGTCTCACTAGGAAAGGCATCGACACCCACCCCGAACGGCACCTACTACATCGGCGACCGATACGAATCGCTCATCATGGATTCATCGACGTTTGGTGTGCCGGTCGACTCGGCCGACGGCTACCGGCTTTCAGTCAACTGGGCCACCCAGATGTCCTACAGCGGGATCTACGTACATGCCGCCCCATGGTCCGTTGAACAACAGGGCTTCACCAACGTCAGTAACGGCTGTATCAATGTCACCGACGCCTACGCCAAGTCGTTCCAGAACAGCAGCAACCGGGGCGACGTGGTCAAGGTCATCAATACCGTCGGACCGACGCTTCCCGGGACCGACGGGCTGGGCGACTGGAACATCCCGTGGGAAACCTGGCGTGCTGGAAATGCCGACCTAGCCCGGGTGATTCACGGGGATCTGCGGATCGCTGGGCGAAAATAGACCGAAGTGCTTCCTGAACAGGGGAAACTGGGACTTGTCGAAGGTTCCATGTCCCCACACAGAAAGCACTCGGTAGGTGAAGCGTACGTCGTGGTCGTCTGGCCTGTCCGTTACTGCTGATGGTGTCGGGGTGATCTCCCACGCCGGAGCCATCGCACCACGCCTTCTGGCTGATCAGGTGGGGCTGACAACTGAACTGTCAGGGGCCATGGCCCGCCGCCGGTTCATCCCGATCCACGA
>NZ_JAALEC010000625.1:0-3430 GCF_014145205.1 Dietzia sp. DQ11-44 | reverse complement strand
GACCCGCCGGCGGCGCTCGCCCGGAGAGGACGCGGCGATCGTCCGCCTGGGGGTGCCGGGCGTGGTGCGCGGGGTCGTGGTGGACACCGCCTTCTTCCGCGGCAACTTCCCCCCGCAGGTCGCCGTGGACGGTGCGTGGATCGACGGCTACCCGGGGGCGGACGAGCTCCCGGGGGCCCACTGGCGGCCGTTGGTGCCGGCCGCAGCAGCGCAGGGGGACACCCGCAACCGCTACGAGGTGTCCGATCCCGTGGCCGTGACCCACGTTCGCCTGCGGATAATCCCGGACGGCGGTGTCGCGCGGCTGCGGGTCCACGGTGAGCCGACACCCGACCCCGCGTTCCTTCGCGGAACCGTCGACCTGGCGGCCGCCGAGAACGGGGGACGGGTGGTCGACTGCTCGGACCTGTTCTACTCCTCGCCGTCCAACATCATCGCCCCAGGCCGCTCCCGCGTCATGGGCGAAGGCTGGGAGAACGCCCGGCGGCGCGACGGGGGCAACGACCACGTCACAGTGGGCCTCGCCGGTCAGGGGACCGTCGACCACGTGGAGATCGACACCTCCTACTACATCGGCAATGCCCCGGGGATGGCGTCGCTTCGTGGGATCGCTCGCGCGGACGACCTCGAACACCCCGACCGGTGGGTGGACCTCGTCCCGCGTACGCCGCTGCAACCGGACTGTCGACACCGATTCCTGGTGGGACCCGGGTCGGGGTCTCGGCCGGGAGACGAGTCGGGCGCGGCGGAACCGGTGCGGTTCGTCCGACTCGACGTGTTCCCGGACGGAGGTATCGCTCGTCTGCGCGTTCACGGAAGGCTGAGTTCCGAGGCACTCGTCCTGTTCGCCGCACGGGTCGCCCGAGCCCGGCACGCCCAAGCCCGGCACACCGGGCTCATGCACTCGTAACACGGTCGAAAAGCCGTGCTGCCAGACTCGGCCTCGACACCACGATGGTGCGGTCGGCCCCGCCGATCCGACCGCCGGGTCCCACGGTCCGGCGGTCGAGTCATCAGTCAGGCATCGCCGTGGTGTCCGCCCGGGCACAGGACCCGGGTGGGCCCGCGACATCGACCCGGGCCCGCTGAGCCCGGGAGATCCACCGCCATGACCTCCGTCACCACCGACTCCGTGAGCACCGAACCCGGGACCACCGAACCCGGGACCGGGGCCCGGACCTCCCGCCGCCTGCCCGACGCGGACGTCCGACTGGCGACCCTCCGGGCCCGTGTGCACGAGGACATCTCCGCCACCAGCCATGCCCGCGACTGGATCCCCCGCGTCCCCGGGTCCACCGAACTCGACGTCCTGGTGATCGGCGGCGGGCAGGCCGGTCTGGGCACGGCGTTCGCACTGCAGCGCCAGCGGATCGACCGCGTCCTGGTGGTGGACGACGGTCCGGAGCACGAGGTGGGCTGTTGGGACCGCTACGCCCGCATGCACACCCTGCGCAGCCCCAAGCACATGAGGGGTATCGAATTCGACGTCCCGTCCCTCCACTTCCGGCGCTGGTTCGAGGCCGTCTACGGAGAGGCCGCCTGGGCCGCCGTCGAACTCATTCCCCGCCTGGACTGGAACGACTACCTGCGCTGGTACCGGGAGGTCACGGGTGTCCGCGTCCACCATCGGACCCGGGTGACCGCGATCCACCGCCCCGCCACCCCGGACGGGCCGTTCTCCGTGGAACTGCGCGGCCCGGAGGGACAGGAGACCACGCTGACCGCCAGGCGCATCGTCTGCGCGCTCGGGCTCGCGGGCGGGGGCGGGGTGCGCGTGCCGGAGTTCATCTCCTCTCTGCCCCGCGAACGCTGGTTCCACACGGAGGACCCGATCGACTTCACCGCATTGCGGGGTCAGCGGGTGGCGGTGCTGGGCGGCGGCGCCTCCGGGTTCGACAACGCGGCCACCGCGCTGGACCACGGCGCCGTCCGGGCGCATGTGTTCGTGCGACGGGCGACGGTCCCGGCCTCCAACCCGCTGCGGTGGATGGAGTTCCCGGGCATGCAGGAGCGCTTCTACGACCTGGACGACCAGCGCAAGTGGGACTTCGGCGTGATGTCCGGAGGTCTTCCGCAGCCGCCCACGCAGCACGCGGTGTGGCGGTGCTTCACTCACTCCGGCTTCGCCTTGCACACCGGCTGTGGGTGGAACGCAGTCTCGATGGTCCACACCGGCACCGGTGGGCAGGAGATCGCGATCGACACCACCAGGGGGCGGTTCCACGCTGACGTCGTGCTGTCCGCGACCGGATACCAGGTGGACCTGCAGATGCGTCCGGAGCTCACCGAGTTCGTCGACGACATCGCGTTGTGGTCCGACCGCCACCCTCCCGCGGTCGATCACCCGGCCGGACGGAGTCCCTACCTGGGTCCGGGGTTCGAGTTCACCGAACGCGATCCGGGCACCGCCCCGTGGCTCACCCGCCTGCACCATTTCTCGACCGGAGCGCGGGCCTCCATGGGCGTCACCGGGAACCAGCTCTCCGGGATCTACGGCGGGATCGGGCGGATCGCCTCGGCGATCACCACTGCGATCACCCGCGAGAACTGGGACAGGCTCGCCGGTGACTTCGCGTCGTTCGAGCACATCGAGGTCCGATCCATCGGTCCCCACGACGCCTCCGACGGGTGGTATCCGACGAGCTCGCGCTTCTGACGTCGAGAGTCGCGCGCAGCCCATCAGAACGGGGGCTCCTCGTCCGACAGGGGAGTCGACGGCGTGGGCGGAGACACCGGACCGGTCTGTGGTGCCTGTCGCCAGAGTCGAGCCTGCGCACGGAGGTTGCGTCTCTCGACATCGCGACGGTGGCGCAGGTGGGGTCGCCGCCGCGACTCGGCCGATCCGAAGCCGGTCTCACCCGCTTCGGCTGCCTCCCGCTGTAGTCGGCTCGCCTCAGGGTGTCGTGGTGCGGCGTGGCCGGCGAAAGGCCCCGTGGGGAAGGTCGTGATGCGGGTTGCGGGGTCCCTGTCCGGGTGGTGGGGGCCGTGTATCCACACGTATGAACCGTCGGTCTCCCGGTAGTAGGCCCACACCCCGTCGGTCTTGAGTCTGTGGTGGAAGCGGCAGAGGGTGCCGAGGTCGTCGCACGTCGTGTGTCCGCCCTGGTCGGGGTGGTCATGGTCGAAGGGGACGATGTGGTCGAGGTCGGATTTCTCGGCGGAGGTCTGGCAGCCGGGGAAAACGCACGTACCGTCGCGCCCCCGACAGAAGCGGGCCAGGGCCTCGGACGGGGTGTGGCGCCGCGCAGCGGCGGTGTCCGGATCCGCGAGTTCGGAGAGTGCGTTGACCCGCCGCCTGGCGTCGCGCTGCAGTTCCTCGGCGGTGTGCCGGGTGATCGGCCCGTACCCGGCGAGGGTGATGCCGCGATTGTCCGGGGTGCCATCGTCGTATGCGTGGATGATGACCCGGCGAGCCGCAGACCGGGCTTCC
>NZ_JAALEC010000624.1:0-3100 GCF_014145205.1 Dietzia sp. DQ11-44 | reverse complement strand
CGACGCCCGCCGTCGAGAGGGGTCGATCCGAGCCCGGAGGCACCGCCGGTGTCGCCGGAGGCGCCGGGGACCTCGTCGTCGTCGAGGTGGTGGCGGCCGCGCCGCGACTGACCCGCACCGGAGGACTGCCGGGAGCCGCCCTCGAACCCGGCGGCGATGACGGTCACCCGCACCTCGTCGCCGAGCGAGTCGTCGACGACGGTGCCGAAGATGATGTTGGCGTCGGGGTGCGCCTCCTCCTGGACGAGGGTCGCGGCCTCGTTGATCTCGAACAGGCCCAGGTCGCTGCCGCCGGCGATCGACATGAGTACGCCCTTGGCGCCCTCCATCGTGGTCTCCAGGAGCGGCGAGTTGATGGCGGCCTCCGCGGCCTTGTACGCCCGACCCTCGCCCCGCGAGGAGCCGATCCCCATGAGCGCGCTGCCGGCCCCGGACATGACGCCCTTGACGTCGGCGAAGTCGACGTTGATCACGCCGGGGGTGGTGATGAGGTCGGTGATCCCCTGGACGCCGTTGAGGAGGACCTCGTCGGCGGTCTTGAAGGCCTCCATCATGGACACGCCGGCGTCCCCGAGCTGGAGCAGGCGGTCGTTGGGGATCACGATCAGGGTGTCGCAGGCCTCGCGCAGGCCCTCGATCCCCGCCTCGGCCTGTCCCCCGCGACGCTTGCCCTCGAAGGAGAACGGGCGGGTCACGACGCCGACGGTGAGCGCGCCGAGCTTACGCGCGATGGCCGCGACGACCGGCGCGCCACCGGTGCCGGTACCGCCGCCCTCCCCGGCCGTGACGAAGACCATGTCCGCGCCCTTGAGGACCTCCTCGATCTCGTCCTTGTGGTCCTCCGCCGCCTTGCGCCCGACCTCCGGGTCGGCGCCGGCACCGAGGCCGCGGGTGAGTTCGCGACCGACGTCGAGCTTGACGTCGGCGTCGGACATGAGCAGAGCCTGCGCATCGGTGTTCACCGCGATGAACTCGACGCCCTTGAGGCCCTCGTCGATCATCCTGTTCACGGCGTTGACACCGCCGCCCCCGATTCCGACGACCTTGATGACTGCGAGGTAGTTGTGCGGTGAGCTCATCGAGGCCCGGCCTTCCTTTGGGGGTGTCGTGCTCGGTTGCATGCTGTCTCGACGAAAGACTCTCGCCTAACTCTCACCCTCTACTTGAGGGTTAAAGTTGCTGGTCAGAGGCGGTTTCCGCCGTCGGATCACACGGTAGGGGCACCGGCCCCGCACGTCCACGAGGCTCGCGGGCGTGTCGGTCTACCGTGAGGCCGGCAACGCCGGATTGGAGACGTTCCAGACCTGCCCGGGTTGCTCGAGGACCATCTGCAGGGCGACCGCCTTCTCGTGGTCGCGACCCGCGGCCCCCCACTCCACGGTGCGCCCGTCGACGAGGGTGAGGACGATCGACGCCGGACTCTCCACCTCGACGGACGCGATCTCCTGCCCCGCGGTCCCCCGGACCTCGGCGAAGACCGTCGACAGGTCCCGGACGATCCCGGGCAGGTCGGAGCGTGCGCCGTCCCCCACGGTGAGCTCGGGGGTTCCGGGAGGCGGGTCCCCCTGCCCGAAGTCGATGCCCTGCCCGTCCACCAGGTGCCGGGCGCCGTCGACCTCGACCACGACCAGGGCGGTGCGCTCGATCAGCTCGATCCGCAGGGTCGACGGGTAGTCCCGCGTGACCGTGACCTGGTCCACCCTCGGGATCCCCGCCACGCGGCGCGCCACCGCGTGGGTGTCCACCTGGAGCAGCGGGGTCCCGGGGGACACCGCCGCGCGCTCGGTCACCGCCTCCACGGGAATGGTCCGGGTCCCGACGACCCGGACCTCCCGGACGGAGAACACCGGCAGGAAGTACAGCGCGATGTATCCCACCAGGAGGACGACGAGCGCCACACCGAGCCCCACATAGATGCGGTTGGTGCGGCGACGTCGCCTGCGCAGCGTGGCCCGCACCGCGGGGTCGGAGTGACGCACCCGCTCGTCCGAGCTACGGACGGCCGCCGCGGCGAGTCTCCGGTCCGGGTCGTCCGAGGCCGCCTGGTCCAGCGGGTCCGTCGGATCCGCCGGGTCCGTCGGGTGGTCGCGTGGCTCGTCGGTCACCGCTGAGCCCCCTTCACGGCGTCGGCCTCGTCATGACCCCGTCCCGCTCCCCGCGGGCCCGGCGACGATCCTCGGGCCGAGCGTGGTGATGTCTCCGGCCCCGAGCGTGAAGACCACGTCGTCCGGCCGGATGATCCCGAGCACCGTGGACAGGGCGGTGTCGAGGTCGGGGACGTGGTGGGCCGGCGAGCTCACGTGGCGGGTGACGAGGCCGCCGTCGACGCCCTCCTCGGGTTGCTCGCGCGCGCCGTACACGTCGAGCACCACCACCTCGTCGGCCAGGGACAACGCCCGCCCGAACTCCTCGGCGAAGATGCGGGTGCGGGAGTAGAGGTGGGGCTGGAAGACCGCGATCAGGCGGCCACCGTCCGAGGCGACGATCTCCCGCCCGGCGCTCAGGACCGCCCTGACCTCGGTCGGATGGTGCGCGTAGTCGTCGAACACCCGCACCAGTCCACCCTGGACCGCGACCGTGCCCTTGGGTTCGAACCGACGCCCCACTCCCCCGAATCCGGACAGACCGGACAGCACGTGGTCGACGTCGATCCCGGCGTCCCCGGCGACCTCCCGGGCGGCCAGGAGAGCGGCGAGCGCGTTGAGCGCCATGTGTCGGCCCGGGGTCCCCACGTGGAGGTCGCCACGAGACCGCCCGTCCAACGTGAGCCCGGCCCGGGTCCCGCCCGAGTCGACCTCGATCCCGTCGAGTTCACCCACCACCGGCAGGTCGGTCGCGGGGCCGGCCGTGGTGCGGTACCCCACCACCCGCACCCCCGCGGACGCCGCCCGGCGCGCGCGCTCGGCCGCTCCCGCGTCGTCCAGGCAGACCACCAGGACGCCGGTGTCCGGGATCCGGGCGAGGAAGGTGTCGAAGACCTCGAAGTACGCCTCGGCGGTGCCGAAGTGGTCGAGATGGTCGGGCTCGGCGTTGGTCAGGATCACCACGTCGGGCTCGTAGTGCACCAGTGAGCCGTCGGACTCGTCGGCCTCGGCCACGA
>NZ_JAALEC010000623.1:0-2768 GCF_014145205.1 Dietzia sp. DQ11-44 | reverse complement strand
GCTGGACCGCCTACCGGCGGGCTGACCGTCGTAGCCGCTCATCGCACCAGCTCAACGCACGAGAGCATCGCACGAGAGCATCGCACGGGTTCAGTTCGCCAACGCCGCCTCGAGAGAGGCCAGGGACGCCTCGAGGAAATCGCGCCCGAACGGCGGCATCCCACCGATCTCGGCGGCGAACCCCTCCCGTGTGCGGGACCAGTCGTACCGGAGGGTGACCTCGGTGGACGTGCCTGCCGGGGCCAGGTCGTACCGCCAACTCCACCCGCCCGTGGAGAGGTGACCGGACTCGTCGGTTCGGCCGGGTTCCCATTCGATCGTGCGGTCCGGTTCGAAAGCCGTGACCACGTTGTGTATGACGTAGTCACCGCCCCCTGCCTCCCTGTACATGGTGATCGCGAAGACGTCCCCGACACCGCTGATGGCCTCAGACGTCACCGCGTCGCGAACCCAGTCCCCGGGTTCGGTGTCCTTGTGGCGGGTCGGGTCGGCCAGCAGCGCGAAGATCTCCGCCGGAGACGCCGGGATCGTGCGGCTCGCGGTCATGACGGTGGCTGGACCGTGCTCGGCACCGGGGTCGTCGGCGCCATCGGTGGTGGACATCGTCAGTTCCTCCTCGGTCACCCGACGGTCAGCAGGATCTTGCCGTGGCTCTCGCCCGACTCGAGCAGGCCCAGCGCCTCCGCTGCCCGCTCCAGCGGGATCTCACGCGAGACGCGGGTGGTCACGTCTCCCGCGGCGATCATCGGCCAGACGTGGTCCACCACCTCCCGGCAGATGCCGGTCTTGCCGCCGGGACCGTCCACCGGGCGGGCCCGGAGGTTGGTGGCCAGCACGCCGGCGCGGCGCGGGAGCAGGGCTCCCAGGTTCAGCTCGCCCTTCATCCCGCCCTGCATGCCGATCACGATCAGTCGGCCGTCCGGGGCGAGTGAGGCGATGTTGGGTTCGAGGTACTTCGCGCCCATCACGTCGAGGATCAGGTCGACGCCACGGCCTCGCTCGTCGTCGTCGGTCCACTCCCTGACCCGGTCGGGGAACTCCTCCTCGCGGTAGTCGATCACCAGGTCGGCACCGAGATCGCGACACTTCTGCACCTTCTCCGGACCTCCGGCGGAGGTGGCCACGCGGGCGCCGAGCGCGCGGCAGACCTGGATGGCGTGGGAGCCGATGCCGCCCGCCCCGCCGTGGATCAGCACTCGCGGGGCACCGAGTTCGGTGTCGCCCCAGCGGGCGTGTGCCGTGAGGACGCCGCGGCCGAGCCCGCCCGTCATGACGAGGTTGGACCACACCGTGCAGGCCACCTCGGGCAGGGTTGCGGCCTCGTGCAACGACACCCCGACCGGAACGGGCATGACCTGTCCGGCGGGCACGGCGACCTTCTCGGCGTACCCGCCGCCGGCCAGGAGGGCGCACACCTCGTCGCCGACCGCCAGGCCCTCGACGCCCTCGCCCACGGCCGAGATCCGTCCCGAGCACTCGAGGCCGAGGATGTCCGACGCGCCGGGCGGGGGAGGGTAGTGCCCCTTGGACTGCAGCAGGTCGGCGCGATTGACGGCGGTAGCCGCCACGTCGACGAGCACCTCGCCGGGACCGGGGATCGGATCGTCGACCTCCGTCAGACGGAGGGAATCGGGACCGTTGCGATACTCGATGGCCTTCATGCCCTCGACCGTAGCCGCGATGGCTCCGGCCGGCAGCCGGGCTGGGTGTGAGCGGGAGGGGTCCACTACGATGAGCACCGTCGTCCACGCGTGTTCCACGTGGAACCACGCGCCCGAGCGTGTCGTGGCGGACGACGAGGAAGTGTGGCAGAGCGGCCGAATGCACTCGCCTTGAAAGCGAGCGTGCCTCAACAGCACCGGGGGTTCAAATCCCTCCACTTCCGCCGTTGGTCACAGGACGTGCTGCTCAAGCAGGGTTTCGGGGTCAAGGCTGGCGTTCGTGGCTGATCTTGGCCACTCCCTTCTCGGGCCTCACGCAACCAGGCTGGGCTTCGGCTGCCCGGTTGACTGGATGTAGACCGTCCTTGACAGGCGCTTCCTACGATCCCTGCTGTCCGAAATGGAGCCAATCGAGCTTCGGGCGCACCGCCTTCCGCGCTTGGATAGGGTTGCGGAGTGAATATGTCATCGGTCCCCCTGGGAGGAGACGCGTTCGGCGAGTTGCTCGAGCGACTCCGAGCGCAGCCGCAGGAATGTGAGTGGCTCGAGTTCAAAGTGGGTTTGTCCGACCCCCATGAGATTGGCCAGTACATTTCCGCGCTGGCCAATTCTGCTGCTCTCCACGGTGAAGCTCGTGCGTATCTTGTTTGGGGTGTTGAGGACCGCACACACAAACTGGTAGGCACGAAATTCGACCACACCATCCTGAAGAAGGGAAACCAGAGTTTCGAGCCCTGGGTGACCGGTTTATTGGAGCCTGACCCTGGACTCACGTACAAGGTAGGTCAAGTTCAGGGGATGCGATTTGTCATCCTTGAGATCGCCGCGGCTAGCCATTCTCCGGTGCAATTCAGCGGCACGTCGTACATCCGGATAGGTAGCCACAAGAAGAAGCTAAGTGACCACCCAGCGGAGGCGCGTCAGTTGTACCGCAATCTCGACCAGGTACCGTTCGAGTACAGAGTGGTGACTGGGGGCTTGGCAGAAGCCGAAGCGCTTAAGGCGATCGATTTCAGTGTCTACTTCGAACTCCAGAAACTTCCGGCTCCATCCGAGCTTTCTGTAGTGCTAGAAGCTCTGGCCTGACTTCCACAAGTTTTAGTGTCA
>NZ_JAALEC010000622.1:0-1790 GCF_014145205.1 Dietzia sp. DQ11-44 | reverse complement strand
CCCAGAACTCGCCGGGCGAGACTCGGGTGCCCTCGATCTCGGCGAGGATGGCGTCGGCGTCGGCGTGGGCCTCGACCAGGCGGCCGGCCGACACATCGTGGGCGCACATCGCGGTGAGCTCGGACCAGCGGGCGCGGGTGTCCCCGTGTCCGGGGAGGGGCAGGTCGGCGCGCCCCTCTTGGACCCACTCGCGGGCGAGGTCGGCTCTGCGGGGGCGATCGGGTGATGTCATGGGGTGACCCCGCTCCTGGTGTGGTCCAGCTCGGCGTGGTCCGACTCGGCGTGATCCAGCCCTGCGTGGTCCAGCTCGGTCAGGGCCAGGTGGCCGGAGAACCCACCGGGGGTCCGGGAGTGCCGCCGGGCGGAGGTGGTCACCGGCGTCGCGGTGGACCAGGCGATCGCCAGACCCGCCTCCTCGGCGCGGTGCACCAGGCGCACGTCCTCGTGGACCGGCAGGGGCTCGAACCCGCCCAGGTCGCGGTACGCACGGGCCGAGATGCCGATGTTGGCGCCGTGGATGTGCCGGTGGTCGGAACCGGCCCGGTAGCCCTCGAGGTAGCGCACCCGGGTGTCCGGGTTCCACTCGGACCAGTCGGTCACCTCGACCAGACCGGCTACCACGTCGGCGCCGTCGAGTGCCCGGGCCAGCTGGTCGGCCAGCCAGGTGGGGGGGCACGCGCGAGTCGGCGTCGGTGGTGGCGTACCAGCGCTGCCCGGACCGTTGCGGCGAGGCGGGTCGCGGGAGGGAGTCGAACCCGACGGCCCGCGCGGCGCCGACGTTGCGCGCGTCGCACCGCACGATCCGGACCCGGCCGCGAGCGATCGTCTCGGAGGCGTCGGTGCAGGAATCGAGGACCACGGTCACCGTCACCGGCACGGGGGTGACCGCGGCGCACGCCTCGAGAGAGTCCAGGCACCCGGGGAGCAGCTCCTGCTCGTCGTGGACCGGGATCACCACGTCGATTCCCACGAAGCGCATCGGGTTCCCTTCAGGTCGCACGGGCGGTGCCGGTGGCGGGGATGGCGTGGGCCGGCCGACGGGCTCTGCTGGCCGGAGTGCTCTGCCGGCCGGAGGGCGCTGCCGTCAGAGGTTGCCGAAGAAGTCCGCCCAGTAGAAGTCCCAGAACGCCCAGAGGATGATCGCGGCCATGGCCAGGAACCACACGACCACGGGGACCAGGTGCCACCGCTGGAGCGCCCGCACCCAGCCGGCGCCGGTGAGCTTGGCCAGGACGTGCAGCAGCGTGTACCAGAACATGGGGATGGTCACGGCCCACACGACCATGCACCAGGGGCAGAGCACCTGGATGGAGAAGATGGACTGGTACGCCAGCCAGTGCACCATCCCCGCGGCGAACGTCAGGCCCAGCAGCGCGCCCACCCAGTACCAGCGCGGGAAGCGCACGCCCGAGGCGGCGGCCACGCCGATCGCGATGAGCACGGCGTAGCCCACCAGCCCGATGAAGGGATTGGGGAAGCCGAAGACCGAGCCCTGCTCGGAGTTGATGACGCTCTTGCAGCTCATCAGGATGGAGAAGTTGCAGGCCGGCATGTAGTCCGGGTTCTCCAGGAGCCGGATCTTGTCCAGGCTGAGCTGGAACGACGCCACCAGGGCGATGACCGACCCGATGGTCAGCAACACGCCCATCCACCGGTCGGTGAACACCCGCGAGACGACGCCGGAGTGGGCGTCGGCGCCGGTGCCCGCGGCGGGGGCGATCGTCACGGGCTCGGCGGGGGCGCCCGTGGGGTCGACGTCCGGGGCGTCTGAGGTCTCGCGCATGCGGCCA
>NZ_JAALEC010000621.1:0-1735 GCF_014145205.1 Dietzia sp. DQ11-44 | reverse complement strand
GCGGGGTGCGCGGCCGGCGCGGGCCCGTCCTTCCTGGGCGCCTGCCTGGGCGCGGACGACGAGGAGGCCTGGGAGTCGGACTGATCCGAGTCCGATCCCTTGCCGCCGCGCTTGCGGCCGCGGCGGGAGCCGGGCTCGTCGGCGTTGTGCGACTCGGTGTGGACGGGGTCGGCGTGCACGATCAGGCCACGGCCCTGGCAGTGCTCGCAGGGCGTGGAGAACGCCTCGACGAGACCCGTGCCCAGCTTCTTGCGGGTGAGCTGGACCAGCCCCAGCGAGGTGACCTCGGAGACCTGGTGACGGGTGCGGTCGCGCCCCAGTGCCTCGGTGAGCCGCCGCAGCACGAGGTCGCGGTTGGCCTCGAGCACCATGTCGATGAAGTCGATGATCACCATCCCGCCCACGTCGCGCAGGCGCAGCTGGCGGACGATCTCCTCGGCCGCCTCGAGGTTGTTCTTGGTGACGGTCTCCTCGAGGTTGCCACCCGAGCCGGTGTACTTGCCGGTGTTGACGTCGATGACCGTCATGGCCTCGGTGCGGTCGATCACGAGCGAGCCACCGGAGGGCAGCCACACCTTGCGGTCGAGCGCCTTGGCCAGTTGCTCGTCCACGCGGTGGGTGGCAAACACGTCGACGTCGGGGTTGTCGTACCGCTCGAGCCGCTCGGTCATCTCCGGTGCGACCCTCGAGACGTAGTCGTGCACGGTGTCCCACGAGGTGTCGCCCTGGATCACCAGCGACGAGAAGTCCTCGTTGAACAGGTCTCGCACCACCTTGACCAGCAGGTCGGGCTCCTCGTACAGGGCGATCGGTGTGCCGGCACCCGCGGAGGTCCGCTTCGCGGAGGCCTCGGCGATCTCGGTCCACTGGGCGGCCAGTCGTTCGACGTCCCGGCCGATCTCCTCCTCGCTGACCCCCTCTGCCGCGGTCCGGATGATCACGCCCGAGCCCTCGGGGACGACGTCCTTGAGGATCGCCTTGAGTCGACGCCGCTCGGTGTCGGGGAGCTTGCGGGAGATGCCGGTGGAGTTGCCGTCGGGCACGTACACCAGGAACCGACCGGCCAGCGAGATCTGCGTGGTCAGGCGGGCGCCCTTCTGGCCGATGGGATCCTTGGTGACCTGCACCAGGACCATGTCGCCGGGCCTGAGCGCCTGTTCGATCCGCCGGGCCTTACCGCCGAGTCCGGCGGCCTCCCAGTTGACCTCACCGGCGTACAGGACGCCGTTGCGACCGCGGCCGATGTCGACGAACGCGGCCTCCATGCTCGGGAGCACGTTCTGGACGCGGCCGAGGTAGACGTTGCCCACCATGGAGCGCGCGGACTCGGTGGTGACGAAGTGCTCCACCAGCACCTTGTCCTCCAGCACGCCGACCTGGGTCATGATCCCCTTGCCGTCGCCGCGCCTCTTCTCCCGGACCACCATCACGCGGTCGACGGACTCGCGACGGGCGAGGAACTCGGACTCGGAGAGGATGGGCTGGCGGCGGCGCCCGGCATCGCGTCCGTCGCGGCGGCGCTGGCGCTTGGCCTCGAGCCGGGTCGAACCGCTGATGCCCTGGACCTCGTCGTTCGACGAGCCCGAACCGGAGGCCTGTCCCCCACGCGCCGGTCGACGCCGCGGTTCGCGCTGCTCCTGGGCGTCCGTGTCGGTGGAGTCGTCGCCGGAGGCCTGGGTGTCGTCGTTGCCCGAACCCCCTCCACGACGACGACGCCGGCGACGCCGACGCGAGC
>NZ_JAALEC010000620.1:0-898 GCF_014145205.1 Dietzia sp. DQ11-44 | reverse complement strand
TCCCACCAGAGCAGCGGCAGGACGAGGTAGAAGGACATCTCCACCGACAGGGACCACGCGTGGGTCAGACCCTCGACCAGGGAGTCGGGGACGTACACCTGCATCAGGGTCAGGTTGGCCGTCCAGGTCGAGGCCGAACTGTGCGCGTTCTGGGGGATGAGCAGGAACACCGCGGCCACCACCACGAGGTAGGCCGGCATGATCCGGACGAGGCGGGAACGCAGGTAGGCCCCCGCGGACCGCGCGGTGCCGGGCCCGCCCCGACGGGCGTGGAGGGCGTGGGCGCGCCACAGCAGGAACCCGGACAAGGCGAAGAAGACCGCCACGGACAGGTCGAACCGGCCCCAGACCCGGTTGATCGCCGACCCCGTGGAGGAGCCGGTCTGGAACGCGACGTGAGTGGTGAGGACCGAGAGCGCGGCGACCGCGCGGAAGCCCTCCAGCGCCGGCACGAAGCCGGTGGCGGACGGGAGAGTTCCGACTTGTCGGTCGGGGGTGGCGAATGCGTTCTTCATCACTGTTAATCTTCTCCTGATGATGGTCCGGTCCGGCGACCGACCCGGGAAGCTACCCGGCGGTAACCGGCGGATCCAGGGTGCGACTCCAGGAGGACAACCGATGGCACGACAGAGCAGTTCCGCGGGACGGAGGTCGTCAGTGCCCGCACTGGTCCTCGTCGGGCTCGGCGCGTTCCTCATCACTATCGCACTGGCGCTCGTCTTCTTCGTCGTGCCGGCGCAGAAGAAGACCCCGCTGGACATCAACACCACCACCGTCACCGACACCACGCAGGGCGCGGTCCTGGTGGGCGCGGCCCTGGCCGGCAACTCGCCGACCGAGCTCAACTCCACCCGGCCGGAGTGCAGCGCCGACGACGCGGCCGGCGACGAGGACGCCG
>NZ_JAALEC010000619.1:0-1047 GCF_014145205.1 Dietzia sp. DQ11-44 | reverse complement strand
GGCGGGCGACGACGAGGTCGTCGAGACCCAGGACGGTGCGGAGGCCGACGACTCCGAGGTCCAGTTCCCGGTCACCTGCTTCATCGACAACGACATCCCGCTCTACTCGCAGCGCCGGGTCCAGGCGGTCGAGCCGTCGGACGCCGAGGTGATCACGTTCCAGGCCGCGCAGTCGCTGCTCCGCGAGGACAAGACCGGGTCGGACGGGGTCGAGGGCCTGGTCAACGCCTCGATCGACCGCGTCACCGTGGACCGCGTGACCGCCGAGCCGATCGACGAGGCCGTGAGCACCCTGCAGTTGGTCGCGACCGGGGCCGAGGACTCCGCCCCCACCGGGTTCGTCCGCAACGGCCTGCAGTACAAGTTCCCGTTCGACACCGAGCAGCGGGACTACGACTACTTCGACGCCAGCACCTTCACCACCAACCCGATCTCCTTCGTCGGTGAGACCACCGTCGGCGGCATCGACGCGTACGAGTTCCGCCAGGAGCTCGGCCCGATCGACATGTGGTCCTCGATCCGCGACCACTTCGCCTCGATCACCGACGGGTACGACCCCGCCGTGGAGGCCGTGCTGGCCAGCTACCGGCGCGAGGGCATGACCGCGGGCCAGTGGGGCCTCGAGGGTGACCCGGAGCGCGAGGTCGACATGCGTCGCTACTACACCAACACCCGCACGGTGTACGTCAACCCGGAGACCGGCCAGGTGATCAACGGCAACGAGAACATCTACCAGTTCTTCGCCGAGGACCAGGACGAGGCCGAGGCCTTCTTCAACGACGCGGCGGGCATGGAGGAGGAGAAGGCCGAGCCCACCCGGACGGCCGTCCGATTCGAGTCCGGCTGGAACGAGGAGACCAAGGAGATCACGCAGTCCGCCGCCCAGGAGACCGCCGACACGCTCAACACGTTCGGTCGCATCCTGCCGGCCGTGCTCGGTGTGCTGGGCGTGCTGGCGCTGCTCGGTGGCATCCTCCTGGGTGCCCGCAGCGGTGCCGGCGGGCGCACCACCCGGGGCACGCGCGACACCCGCGGTGTGCGCGGGGA
>NZ_JAALEC010000618.1:0-2166 GCF_014145205.1 Dietzia sp. DQ11-44 | reverse complement strand
CGGGCAGGCTCGTCGTCGTCCCTGTGCCAGCACCTGCGCCGACCGCGGGGACTCCTGCCAGATTCCCTCCTCCCCCGGCGGCGGCGAGGGCGGCGTGCCCGGGCGCGGCCGCACCAGCGGGTCGGACGACCCCGTCCACGTTCCAGGCCGAGACCAGGTCGAGTCCACTCGCGCCACCCAGCGCCGACGTCGAGATCACGTGGTACGGGCAGGGTATGTCCAGGTCGGCGAGGTTGGCGTCCATCACCGCGGGGCTGTAAACGGTGTTGACGATCGCTCGTGCCTGTTCTTCGGCGGCCTCCTGGGCTGCGGCCATCGCGGCAGCGGATTCGAGGGTCGGAGGGCCGTGGACGTAGCCGAAGCCCGGGGTGTTGACCTGGGCGGCCTGGAGCGTTGCGGACTCCTCGCCGATCCGCGACTTGGTGGTGCTGAAACCGTCCTCGGCGGTGCTCGCCTTGGTGGCCACCACTTCGAGGACCGTGGCCAGTCTGTCTACCGATTCGGTGAACGATCCCACCGAGGTGCTGGCCTGGGTAGCGAACTCACCCTGCCACTGGCTGCCCAGTGCGTTGCCCAGGCCGCTGCGCAGGTTTGCCGCTGCCGTGTGGAGGCTTGTCGCGACGGTGCTGACTCGATCCCGCACCTGCTGGAACTGCGCCGGATCCAGAGCCTGTGCCCCGGAGACCATCTTCGCCAGTGGGGCGCCCGATACCTCCTCGGGTCCCACTCGGTCATACCCGTGCAGCGTGCTGGTCCCGTCGGCTGAATCGAGAATCGCGGTCGTCGATCCAAGCGAACCCAACAACCCCAAACTCTGCAACCCGGCCGGCTCCTGCGCCGCCTTCCCCAGCGCCGCCGCCACCGCCTCGTCCTGCGCCTCGATCAACCCACCGGCGGCGGCGAAGAGCATAGCCATGGCTTTCGCCTGATCCACATAGCCGTTAAGCAAGGTTCGCAGGTCTTCTCCCACGAATAGCGAATACACGGTGCCGATTTGACGGGCGGTGTCGAAGGCGCCGCGCTCGGCGTTCTGCAAATCGGCTACATCGATGTTTGAGGCATCCCGTACTGCAGAAGCAAACTGCTCACACTGGTGGGCACAAGCCTCTGCAATCTCCGGACCAAGGTGAACAGCCATCAGATATCCCCCAGAGGAAGGTGCGGAATGATCGGCAGTACTGCTACGTCTAGAGCGTCGCAGGCCTTAGTGAATCGTTTCCCGCTGAACTCATTCAAAGCACTGACTAGATCCAGTTTGATCCACACCGTTCCAGCAGGAGTGAAGAACAACTGGAGGCAGGTGCTATCCGAAGAGTCTCCCTTCTCAGCCAGAAGAAGACTTTTTCGCCCGGACGTTTCTTTATTCAGTTCCTTCACCACAAAGCCAGGGTCGGAAACATACGCTTCCCGCGGTTTCCAGGTCGATAGAACATTGACGTGAACGCTCCGACTTTTCCAGCCGCACACCATGAGCCCCCCAGGCTCATGACGAGAAAGTAACTCATTTGCTTCAACCGGCCCACCGACCCCCTGCTCCACCGCCTCGATGGGAATTTCGGCACACGGGTCGAAGAGGGCGGGCCGCTGCTCTATCGGCAGATCCCAGGGGTTGATCGTCTCCTCGGCGGCCGCTGGGCTCGTCGTCGTCGCCTGGTCGTTGTCCTGACTCACTCCGCACGCGGACATCACCGCGCAGGCCGCGAGCGCGGCGGCTGGTCCTCTTAATGTCCCCACGATCTGTTTGACGCCCCGACCAACCAGATGGTTCCACCCGATTCGTGACGGCTCCTCCGAAGAATCCGTTCGGCGATGGAACCGGCCGCTGACGTGCCCCGTCGTACCTGGTGACGGAACACGAGTCACAGGAGGAGATCGGGTGACTTACTCGGCGGGCGCGGTGCGGCTATGGGACCCCCGCGGCGTGACGACGGCGCGTGTGACCAGCGCCGGTCGGCTCGCCATCGCCGAGGAGGCGCGCGGGGCCCTCTCCGAGGGGCGCCACAGCCTCGCCATGGGTTGGGAGGGCGTCGCCGCTGACGCGGTGCTGCATGCCGTCGACTCCGAGCTGCGCCACATCGACGCGCTTGCCGGCCATCTCGACGACCTGGTCAAGACCCTCGAACAGGCGGGTAATGCGCTCGACCCTGCGGTACAGGTGGTTCGCGA
>NZ_JAALEC010000617.1:0-1969 GCF_014145205.1 Dietzia sp. DQ11-44 | reverse complement strand
CGCGGCCTGGTCGTCCGCGATGATTCGCTCGCGCCCGCTGCCGGCCGCGACGACATCACCCAGGCCGAGGTCGACGAGTATGCCGGGGCAATCGAAGAGGCTCTGGACGTCGTGGCCTCACTCGACCAGCACTACGGACGCGTTCTCGACGAGATCGCCGCGCGCTTGCACGACGCGATCCCTCCGGAGCCCAACAGGGGCCCGGTCCCCGGCCCGGATGATCCTTGGCCCGGCGTCGCCGTCGACGCGCTCACCCGCGCCATGTCCGCGGGGCTCCCCAGGCGCGCCGACGAACTCGACCCCGTCACCCGCGGTCGGCATGTTCTCAACCCCGCCCCCGACGACTACGGCCGGCGGGCCAGCGCCGGACTTCGCTTCGTCGGGAAGGTCGCGGGCCCCCTGGGCACCGGGATGACGGTGTACGACGGCGTGAATCGGTTTGCCCGTGGCGAAGGAAGCGCCTTCGAGATCGCTACGGAGACCGGTGGCGCCTTGGGCGGCGGAATGGCGAGCGGGGCGCTGCTCGGAGCCAGTGGCGGCTCCTACGCCGGCCCCTACGGCGCACTCGTCGGGGCCGGCGCAGGGGCAGCGGCAGGCTCCCCCATGGGCAAGAAGTTCGGCGAACTGGCCTACAAATCGGTGACCGAACATCATGACCTGCTGCTCCGGCAGTACCACTACGCGATCTAGAAAGGACCCCGGATGGACCACACCGAGAACGAAAGAGAACCTGCAGACGTCGGCGAGGGGGCCGAGGCGGACACGGACATCGATCCTCAACTGCAGCGCTGGGAGGAATTGGACCGCCGGGTGGCCTATCGCAGAAAGCAGCTCAAGTCCGTGATCCAACCGTCCGACGTGGTGACCCTCATCGCCGCAGTCGTGATCTTCTACCTGGCGCTGGCCTGGTTGTTCATCTCGCCGATGATCAAGGCGTTCTGGCCCTGGTAACGGCCTCCGGATCGGTCGATACGCCGCGTGAACTGCGTCGACGGACAGTGTCGTACCCGGATGATCTAATCGAACACATGAGCGAGAACGGGAACGGCGACAGCGTGGGTGGAGAGTTGCGGGCGATCCTCGCCGCACTCGATCTGCACCTACAACGCGACTGGACCCACACCTCCTCGACCCAGCTGCACACCGAGCTCGTCGCGCTCGAACAGGCCCAACGCCGGATCCGCGCGACCCAGGCCCGGGTCATGGCCGCGGCCCGGGAATCGGGCACCGCCCGTCAGATGGGCTTCGTCAACGACCGCCAGATGCTCACCGGCGGCCTGGGTCTGGCGCCCGGGGAGGCCCGCGGACGCCTCGACGATGCCGGGATCGCCGACTCCGCTCGCATGCGCGCCAGCGGTGCCGGCACGGTCTCGGCCGGGCAGCTGAGGATCATCGGTAAGGCGCTGGCCGCGCTGTCGGATGAGTGTGACGACGAGGTGCGCGATCGCCTGGAACAGCAACTGCTCGAGGCTGCCGAGAAGTCCACCACCCGGCAATTGCAGGAGCACGCGCACCAGCTGCTCGACACCCTGGACCCGGGCCGCACCGAACGAGGTGCCGAAGAACGGGCCCGCCGCAGGTCGGTCTCATGCGGAGGCCAGGGACTGGACCTGATGGCCAGCGCCAGCATGACCATGGATCCGCAGCTGGCAGCCCTGATGCGCGAGGTGCACGCCCGTTGGGGCCAGCCCGGCCGATTGTGGCCTGACGCGGACGCGCCAGACACCCGGACCGACGGCCAGCGCATGCACGACGCGATGGTCCACGCCCTGCACCTGGCCCTGTCCGCCGACGCCCGCAAGACCGGAGCGCCGGCGGCGATCGTGGTGCGTGTCGACCTGGACCAACTCACCACCCTGGCCGGCTGCGGCCAGACCGACGGGGGTATCCGCGTTCCCGTGCCCCAGGCGCTGGCGATGGCGCGCGGCAACCACTGGTTCCTCGCGCTGTGCGACCAGGAGCTGGACCT
>NZ_JAALEC010000616.1:0-243 GCF_014145205.1 Dietzia sp. DQ11-44 | reverse complement strand
TCCGCAGGACCGCCTCTCGATACCAACGGCTCGCCCTGTTCGCGGCGTACGGTGGCTGCACCCACCCGGATTGCGACCAGGACGCCAGACACTGCGAAGCGCACCACAGCGGATCACCCTGGTCAGCCGGAGGACTGACGAACATCGATCAACTCGCTCTGGCCAGCGGCGACTGCCACGCCATGATTCACGACACCGGCTGGAGCACGATCCCCGACCGCACCGCGCCGCAGGGAGTCCGAT
>NZ_JAALEC010000062.1:0-3285 GCF_014145205.1 Dietzia sp. DQ11-44 | reverse complement strand
GGCGGGTGAAGTCGATCTGGCGTCCCGCGTTGGACACCGCCACCACGGTTCCGGTGCCGAACACGCCGTCGCGGTCGAACAGCGAGGCGCTGCCCACCGCCACCCCGGCGTCGCTGAGGTGCTCGTCGGCCTCGATGCCGATGTCGCCCGACCGGGGCAGGCGGGCCAGCGCCACGGTGAGATCGGCGTTGATGAAGCCGATGCCCTCGTCGCCCCAGTGGGACATGAGGCTGGTGGACTCGGCCAGGGTCACGGCCCGCTGGAACGGGGTCGCGTCCTCACCGGCCACCACGTCCAGCGGGTGCAGCCAGAACCGCTTGCGCCGGTCGTTCTGGTGCGCGCTCATGTCGCGACTCCACGCCTCCCCCTCGTCGCCGCTGCCGAAGAAGACGTTCGACCCCGGCCGGTTCTCGGTGGGGTCCGCCTCCGGCGGGGCCCCCACCCGTCGTCCCGAGCGCCACACATTTCCCGGTGGCTGCTCGCCGCGGCGCAACTGCACGAGGGTGCCGCGGGCCACCAGCTTTCCGCCCTGGAGCATGCGGACGTCCGCGACCCGGATGCGGTTGCCGGCCCGGACCTCCTCCGTCACCGCGACCAACGGCTCGGTGCGGACAGGCGCGAAGAGGTCCACGGTGAGCCGGGCGGGCTGGAACCCCTCCGCCCCGTGCTCGGCCTCGAGCGCACGGGCCGATGCCACCACGACCGCGGGCCCGTTGACCATGGTCTCCGACCAGGCGCTGCGCGCGTACCTGGTGGGGATGTACGCCCCCGACTCGTCGAGGGTGAAGAACGAACGCTCGCTCATGAGGTCAGCCCACCATTCCGATAGAAGAGGTTGCGGGTCCGGCGGCTGAGGCCGGGCGGGCGCCGCCGGCGGCGGCCCAGGACCGCAGGATGGCCGCGAGCTGCGTCTCGAAGTACTGCTCGGCGCTCGGCGACTCCCGCCACACACTGAGTTCCAACGACACGACACCGTGCAGCGACGCCCAGATCGCGGTGGCCGCCTCGTGCACGTCCGTGGCCCGGAAGACCCCCTCGTCCACCAACGCGTCGACGATCTCCAGCAGCGGTTCCCTCCACTGCGGGTCGTGCGACTGCGGGTCGCGGCGGTCGGCGCCGACGCGGGGTGAGCGGACGGGCTCCCCCACCACGAGCGCGTACAGCCCCTGGTTTTCCAGCGCCCACCGGCGGTAGGCGCGGCAGAGGGAGCGCATGTCGGTCTCGACACTGTCGTGACGCAGCGACTCCCGCAGCGCGTCGGCGAGCATGCGATCCGCCTCCTCCGCGACCGCGGCGAGCAAGCCGGACTTGCCCCCGAACATCGTGTAGATGGCCGTGGTGGAGGTGCCCTGCGAGGCGGCCAGCGGCCGCAGTCCGAGCTGCTCCGGCGCCGCTCCCCGGAGCTTGCGCGTGGCCTCCCTCAGGATCCCCAGCCGGAGGGCCTCGTCGTACTGGGCGTGGGGTGGGGCGCCGGTGGTCGCGCGGGAGGGGGAACGGGTCACCCGGGCAGGGTACGACGACGACGTCGCCATCGCGTCACAACGCCGTGGCGTGTCCAGCGGAACGGTGTCATCCCACCGCCATCACACGGGACTCCCGGCCCCCACGCGGGGCGCGGTGGACGGGAGTGACAACGGTGTCCCAGCTGCCGTGACGGCGTTGCCGGGGATCTACGCTGGAGCCCATGCCCACACTGAGCCGTCACGAGTCCGTCTTCGTCCTCCGCTTCTCCGAGCCGGAGAACCCCGCGGACGCCCCGGACAACGCCTTCTCCCCCGACTTCCTGGACTCCCTCGATGCCGCCTTCGACGAGGTCGAGGCGTCCGAGGGGCCGGCGGCCCTGGTCACGACCGGGGCGGGGAAGTTCTACTCCAACGGTCTCGACCTGTCGGTGGTCGCCTCCGATCCCGCCGGCCTGCCCGCCTATGTCTCGCGGGCCCAGCGGGTGTTCGCCCGGGTCCTGCGGCTCGAGCTACCCACGGTGGCCGCGGTCAACGGGCACGCGTTCGGAGCCGGGGCGATGCTGGCCCTGTCCCACGACCACCGCGTCATGCGAGCCGACCGCGGATTCTGGAACCTGCCCGAAGCGCAGCTGGGGATGCCGTTCCCTCCGGGGATGAACGCGCTCATCACCACCCGGCTGCCCCACACGGTGGCGAGCACGGCCATGCTCACCTCCAAGCGCTATGCGGCGGACGAGGCGATCGCGGCCGGGATAGCCCATGAGGCGGCCGAGGTGGACGCGGTGCTCGACCGCGCGATGACGGTCGCGGCGGAGATGGCTCCGCTCCGGAGTGCCAACTACGCCGGAATCCGTGCAGGACTCGTCGCCGGCGCTCTCTCGCACCTGGATGAGCCGATCACGCGACTCTGAGCGAACTATCCGGCGGACAATTCCCGCGGCTCGACGGCGGTGATGTCGCGACTTCCGTCCGCCAACCGGTGCTACATGCCAATACACGGAAGGGCCCGCACCCCGTCTCCCGGGGATGCGGGCCCTCGCGCGTGCGATCAGTTGGCGGCGGCGTACGCCTCCATCACGTCGGCCGGGATGCGGCCGCGATCAGAGACCTCGAAGCCGTTTTCCCGCGCCCATTCGCGAATGGCCTTGGTATCGCCCGAGCCGGACTTGGCGGCGGCCTTGCGCGCCGGCCTGCTCTTGCTTCCGGTCACGCGGTGACCTGCGTCGATGTACGGGGCCATCACCTCACGGAAGGCGTCGGCATTCTCGTCGCTCAGGTCGATGGAGTATTCCTTGCCCTCGAAGGCGAACGAGATGGAATTGGCCTCTTCGCCCAGTTCCGTTCCGTCGATGTCATCGATGTACCTGACCTGGAATTGCTGAGCCATTGATTCTCCTAGCTAGGTGCGACCACTACTACACAACAGTATGCACCAGCACCGGGAAATTATGCCCGGTCACATTTGCCGGCCATTCTCGATAAGTGATCCGTTTATTATGGGATCGAGAACAGTCGGGCCGGTCAGCGGATTAAATCCGTCGAATTCTCCAGGTATAACCGGACAATCAGATCGACTATCTCCGGGTTCGCGCCGAGCGGCGGTGAGGTCACGTCCGCGCCGGCCGCCGCGATCCGGTCCGCGAAGAACCCGGGCGCCAGCAGGTGGGTCGCCACGGCCACCCGGCGATGACCCCGCTCCCTGAACCCGGTGATCGCGTCGGCGACGGTCGGAGTGGCCGCGGAGGCGAACCCGGCGGACACCGGTACCCCGAGGACCCTCTCGAGGGCCGAGGCCAGGGCCCGCGTCTCGGCCTGCGAGGAC
>NZ_JAALEC010000615.1:0-2450 GCF_014145205.1 Dietzia sp. DQ11-44 | reverse complement strand
TCCCGCCGGCACACCGCGGGCCGCCGACCCGCCGCCGGCCAAGGCGGGACCGCCACCGCTGACGTCACTCGAGGCGCCGATCCTGCCCTTCGGGCTCCTCCGCGACCTCGACCACGCCATCCACGCACGCCTCCGCGCGGCCGGCATCGTCGAGGAGGCCGCGTGACCGCGGGGTCTGTCAGGCGCCGCTCAGATGGGCAGGGTGGTGTCCGAGATGGCGAAGTCGCGGAGCCAGTCGATGAACAGGGCCCACGCGCCGGAGAGCAGCAGCAGGCCCACGATGATCAGCATGACGCCGCCGAACACCTGGATCGCGCGGGTGTGCTTCTGCAGCCACCCGACGGTCCGCATCGCCCAGGTGGAACCGAACGCGACCAACACGAACGGCAGCCCCAGACCCAGGCAGTACGCGACGATCAGCAACACACCCCGGGCGGCGTCGACACCCGTTCCCGCGGCCACGGAGAGCGCCGCGGCCAACGTCGGGCCGAGGCACGGCGTCCAGCCCAGCGCGAAGACGGCGCCCAGCATCGGGGCGCCGACCCACGTCGAAAGCGCCTTGGGCTGCATGCGCGTATCCCGCTGCAGGGTGGGCACGAGGCCGATAAAGACGAGCCCCATCAGGATCGTCACCACGCCGCCGAGGCGCTGCAGCAACTCCTGCTGCGGCGCCAGGTACTGCACGGTGCCCAGCACCATGGCGCTGAGCGCCACGAAGACCACGGTGAACCCGCCCACGAACAGCAGCGATGCCACCACAACCCGCGTACGCGAGGAACGGCGGGTGCGGCGTTCCTCCAGGGTCATCGTCGCCGTGGCGGCTCGTTGGCGCTCCGCGGCGGCAACGGTGACCGGGGGACGGTCGGCGCCCACGACACTGGCCAGGTACGCCACGTAGCCGGGCACCAGTGGTATCACACACGGCGAGGCGAAGGACACGAGCCCCGCCAGGACGCACGCGCCCAGCGCCAGCAGGATCGGGCCGCTGGCCACGGTCTGCTGGAAGGTCTCGCCCACGCTCTGCGCGAGAAGGATCATCTCCGAGTTCACACCGGCTCGACCTCCTCGGCCAGGATCGCGGACACGGTGTCCCGCAGCTTGTCATCGGTGATCTCGGCCAGGTACACGGCGGCGACCCGGTGTTGCTTGTCCAGGATGATCGTCGCCGGGACGACGGACGTCGGGAAGCCGCGCAGTGCGGCTACCGCGGCGTTGCTCGGATCCCAGATCGAGGGGAACGTGATGCCGTTGTCCTCCACAAAGTCGACGGGCTTCTGCCGGTTGGGGTCGCGCAGGTTGATGCCGAACACGGTCGCGCCCTGCGGTTCGAACTCGTCCTGCAACCGCTGCAGGTCGTCGGACTCGGCGCGACACGGGCCACACCACTGGCCCCACAGGTTGAGGATCACGACCTGCCCCTCGAAGTCCTCCTGGACGTTGAGCGTGCGATCGGGGTCCATCAGATCCGGGCCGGTGAGAGTCGCGACAGGTTTGCGCTCGGATGGGGGGTCGTAGTTGATCTCCAGCTGGCCGTCCGGGCTGACGAACTCGAACGTCTCGGGGCCCGTCACCACCGCGTCCGTGCTGGTTGCGCACGCACCGGTGGCGAGGGCGACTGCGAGGAGTAGGGCGCCGAGGGCGGTCTTGGGGTGACGCATGGTTCAGGCTCCAGTCTGCGACGGGTCGGACGCACCCGCCGGTTCGGTGTAGACGATGTCACGCAGCGTGGTGCCCTCGAAGACCAGAGAGGTGATCGAGGCCAGCGAACACTGCCGCGAACGGGGGTCGTGCCACAGTCGGCGGCCCTCGAGGAACCGTCGCGTGGTGTACACGGGCAGCTGGTGGCTCACCAATACCGCCTCGTGGCCGCGGGCGGTGTCGAGCGTGGAGTACACGGCCCCGATCATCCGGTGGGCGATCTGCAGGTACGGCTCGCCCCACGACGGCCGCAGCGGGTTGACCAGGATCGGCCAGTACCGCGGGTTGCGCAGCGCCCCGCCCCGGCCGCCGACCTTGTTGCCCTCGAAGCGGTTGTCTGCCTCGATGATGTCGGCGTCGATCCCCACCGGCAGGCCCAACGCCTCGGCCAACGGGGCGGCGGTCTCCTGGGCGCGCTGCAGCGGCGAGGCCACGATCGACACGATGTCGTGCCCCTGCCCGAGTGTGCGTGCCACGGTCTCGGCCTGACTGCGCCCCAGCTCGGAGAGCCGGAAGCCCGGCAGCCTGCCGTACAGCACTCCGTCGGGGTTGTGCACCTCGCCGTGCCGGACCAGGTGGACGATGGTCTGCGTCTCGGTCCCGCGGGCCGACGAGTCACGAGGTGCCGACGACGACGACGAGACCGGCTCGCCCGGAGCGGAGATCGTTCCCGGCGCGGCCCCGTACGCCTCGGCCCCCTCCTGCTGCTGCGGGGCGGAGGCCTCCGCGGGGCGCGCGGTGGCCGCGGACCC
>NZ_JAALEC010000614.1:0-1675 GCF_014145205.1 Dietzia sp. DQ11-44 | reverse complement strand
TCTGCCGCTCGACAGGGGCCTGTGCCTGCCCCTCGTCCATGCCGACGACGTCGCCGACGCCGTCGTGCGAGTGATCGAGCAGGGCGCCACCGGCCCGTTCAACCTCGCGGCCGAACAACCGCTGACCAGGGACGATCTCGCAGAGGTGCTCGGGGCCCGGGCGGTCCACATCCCCCTGCCGCTCCTCGGGGCCCTCGTCGGTCTGACGTGGCGGGCGCGCCTGCAGCCGGTGGACCGCGGATGGCTGGACCTGGCGTTCGCCGTGCCCCTGCAGGACTGCGCCCGGGCCCGCGACGAGCTCGGATGGGCACCGGCCTGGGCGCCGACAGAGGCCATGGCCGACCTGCTCGACGGCATCGCGCACCTCGCCCACACCGGGAGTGCACCACTGCGTCGCAGATCCGTGCCCGACCTGGTGCGCCGCGATCTGACCGACGGACTGATCTCCTCCCGCCGGTTCTCCTGACCGGATCCCATCCCCGAGGGCTCGGGGCGGATGATCAGCCGTGCCGCCGCAGGACCTCGTCCCGCAACCCCGTGGTGGCCACGTCGGCGATGTGCTTCTGCGCCTTCTTGACCACCGCACCCGGCAGCTTGATCTTGAGATCCACCTCGAGGTCGAAGACGACCTCGGTGGTGCCGTCGCCGTTGTCCGTGAGCACGTAGCGGGCGTTCTGGACCTTCTGGGAACCGCTCTCGACCAGGGACCAGCTCACCTCGCCGTCGTACCACTCGTAGCGCACGACCATCTCGTCGGTGACGCCGTACTGGGACACCCGCTCCCACACGACGATCGGCCACCCCTCGTCGTCGGCCTCCCTGACCTCGACCGCACGGTGGGCGCTCGACCAGTCGACGAGGGACTCGACGTCGGCCAGGACCTCCATGATCTCGGGGACGCCGGTCTCGATCTTCACAACGGACTGCACTGACACTGCCATGGCGGGAAAGCTACCCGCGCGGGCCCGCCCCGGGAGGAAGATCGGGACATGAGTACCGGATCGGCGGGCCCACACGCCGGGGAGCATCGGAAGGTCGTGCTGCTCCGCGGGATCAACGTCGGAAAGAGCAACCGGATCGCGATGCCCGACCTGGTCGCGTGCACGGAGGCCGCGGGCGGGACGTCGGTCACCACGGTGTTGGCCACCGGCAACGTGCTCGTCACCGATCCCCGACCGGTGACCGGACTGCGCGCGGCGCTCGAGTCCGCGTATGCGGAGAGGTTCGGCTACACGGCGGTCGTGCAGGTCCTCACCCTCGACGCGGTGGCGACGGTGGTGGCCGCGTACCCCTTCGACGCGCTGCCCGAGCACCACGACTACGTGGTGTTCTCGGACGACCCAGAGGTGACGACCCGGGTGACGGTGGCGATGCGCGCGGCCATCCGGGAGGTCGGCGAGGCGGCCGCCGGCGCCGACGCGCATGCCGGGGCCGGGCCGGCCACCGACAGTGAGACGACCGTCAGCACGGAAGCGGTCGCCGAGGGCGCGGGCTGTGTGTACTGGCGTGTCCCCCGCGGCTCGACGTTGACCTCCGACGCATACAAGGTGCTCGACGGCCGGGAGAACAAGCGTCACCTCACCACCAGGAACCTCAGGACCCTGGACAGGATCCTCGCCGCGGGGTGAGTCAGGGACCCGGTGGAAGCCAGGGACCCGGGGTGGGTCAGGGGCCC